>JAUYES010000350.1 GCA_030691225.1 Holophaga sp.
GGGGCAGCGCTACCCACCTTGCGCAGGGGGCGCTGCTTGAGCTGCACCGTCAGCGGGCCCACCTTCACGAGACGGTCCGGTCCATCCGTCAGGAAGACCGCCTTGACCGGGACCTGCTCCGAAAGCCCCAACAGATTCGCCCCCATTCTTGTGAACCGGCGGGTGAAACATTGGACTTACGAGGACATCTCGGGACATCCACCTCAAAGCGAAAAGCCCGGCCACTTTCGCGACCGGGCTCCCAGGTGTTGCCAGTGTTGATGTTGCGACTGGCTTGTTGGTCGGGGCGAAAGGATTCGAACCTTCGACCCTCTGCTCCCAAATCAAATGGTCGATACTCAAGTCAAAGCTTAATCATCGCTAATATCATGTTTTTAATATACTTACAAATAACTATGCTTCCTTGGAGTAGAATTTCAGTGGCGAAACAGAGTAGACCTCCGTAGACTGATGGTAGAGAGAAACCGCCGGGGGCACCATGGGGAAACCACGTAACGGTAATTCAATGGATGGGAAACGTCCGGAACGTCCGGAACGTACAGAGTTCAATGATGAAGCGGGTTTTAGCACGGACGTTTACCGGACATTCCTTCCGGAGCCAATCAGAGAATGTCCGGTGGCCCGTGCTGCTCCAAAGCCTGCCCGCCGCGCCAAACTCACGGATGAATTTATCGCCTCGCTTCAGTCGGAAGCTAAACAGTTCTACGTCTGGGACGCAAAGCACAAGGGGCTCGGCGTTCGGGTGGGCTCATCGGGGAAGAAATCCTTCGTTCTAAAGCTCTCCCTGCCAGGGAAGCGTTCCGATTGGAAAACCCTGGAAGCCTCCACAATGTCCGCCGCCGTGGTGGAGTATCACGATCTCATGGCGAAGTTTGGACGCGGGGAAGCCCTGCCCACGCGCCAAACTGAAGCCCTCTGGCAAGACTTGGTGGACCGCTTCGAGAAAGAGCACCTTCAGCATGTAAAGCCCACCACCGCCGTGAGCTATCGGTCCGCCCTGAAGCTAATTCGGGAAGCCCTCAGAAATCGCCCTGTGCGGGTGCTTACTTACGAAGATGTGAAGGCTTTTCATGCTGGTATGGCAGACCGCCCGCGCCAGGCGAACGTGGCCGTTCAATTGTGCAAGTTGATCTTTGACCGCGCCGAAGCCTGGAAAATGCGTGATTTGAACACTAACCCAGTGGACCTTCTCCGGAAATCTGGATGGAAGCCCAACCCGGAAGAGCAGCGAGACGTTCGCTTGTCTGATGAGCAGCTTCAAAAAATCGGGGATGCCCTTACCGCCATGGAAGCCGCCGGAAAGGAAAGTTCCTATACCATCGCCGCCGTGAGATTGCTTTTCTTCACAGGCCGCCGCCTTCGTGAAGTCTTGGGCCTCAAATGGAGCCAAGTGGACCTCGACGGTAGGAACCTGGTCATTGAGCACCACAAGACTGATGGCAAGGTGGGAACCCTTAAAACGCCCTTGAATGACGCAGCGCTCGAAGTCCTGCAATCCCTGGAACGCCTGAAATTTTTTAAGGGTGGGAAGGAAGTAGAACACCCCTATGTGTTGCCCGGCAATCTCCCACGGGATGATTCAGACGAAGAGCCCAAGCCCATCAACGACCTTCGGAAGTTTTGGGGACGCATGGCAAAGCTGGCGGGCATGGAGCTAATCCAAAAGGAATCCGGAGAGGCTACAACCTTCCGCCGCCATGACCTCCGGCACGCTCACGGGAACGCCGCCGCCGATCTAGATATGACCCTTCAAACCACCGCCGCGCTACTCGGGCACAAGGATGCCCACACGTCCGCCAGGTATTCAAAGGCAGGCGAGAACAAGGCCCTGGCCGCGTCTCAGAAGGTGTCTGGAAGCCTCAAGGAGAAGATGGGGCGGAAGGGATGAGCGCGGACAACCAAGCCCGATTAAGCGCCATTGAGGACATCATCACTTTCCTGACCCCCGGGGGGAAGGTTTCAGAAAAGGATCTTCGCGCTTGCGTCCTGGAGGCTCTTGAACGAGTCACCTACTATGCGGAGAACCAGGCGTATGAGCAGTGGTTATTGAAGGAGAGCGCGGCCCGCGAAAAGGTCTTAATGGCCGTCGAATCACTTCAGTCTGCATTGGGTGCATACCTCGCGGTGGGGGATGAAACGTGCGGTGTCACTTGCCCCATCCCTGAAAACCTTGACCGTGATCTAGAGGCTCTGCGCCGATGGGGGCATCCGCTGGATTGGTGGCTTCGCAACAAACCAGGCCGGGGAAAAAAGAAGACTGGACCTTCCAAGGCACTCCCCATGGCCGTCATCGCGGCGCACGAGCTGGCCGTGGATCTGCTTGAAATGTCTGGGCTCACACCTACACAGGGTTCGTCGAAGGTTGGCAAAGGCACGATTGCGGAGGTCGGAGCCCTGCTATGCAGAGGGGCAGACATCCACCTACCAGCGGGCGAGAGCACTGCTGCTGCGGCTCTAGTGTGGAAGGACGGAAAGCGACACGTGATCAGCCATACCGAAGGGCGGCTTTGGCCGTATGAACCACTTCCACCACTCCAACCCTAAGAATCTCTTGTCTTTTGAAATATGACTTATTTCAAATGATCAAAACAAAGGACTTACGCATTGCCAGAGCAAAAAAACGACCCTATTCTTTTGACATCACCTGGGTAGCCAAGTGATCAAGTTTGAAAACCGAATAACGCAACAGGCACCGATCCCCAAGCCGTAGGAAGCCAGGACCGGTGCCCACCCTTAACCCCCCGAGGGGGCACCCCATTGTCGGGTCTGCCTCCTCAATCCACAAGGAGGCCCACCATGGCCGAAGTCCTTTCCACCACTCCCAACCCGGAGCTGCCGAAGCCCCAGAGGTATCTGACCGCCGATGAAGCGATTCAGTTCCTTGGCCTGCGCTCCAAGTCCGCCCTCGTCTACCTTCACGCCCAGCCGGACGGCCCGCCCTTCGTCCGTCTGACCGCCCGCCGCCGGGTTTACTGCCTGGTTGATCTGATGGCATGGGCTGAAGCCCGCAAGACTTCGAAGCGATAGAGAGGGGATGACATGGGAACCACACACACCACCACCACGCCGAAGGCTTGCCCCGAAACCATCACCCTCGATTTCCGAACAGTTCAGGCCCTCGCCCGTGCTGCTCACTGGGCCGTCACTTCTTACGAGATTCCCATCGAGCCCCATATTAACGAGGGCTGGAGCCCTGAAGACGGCGCGCCTCAGGAAAAGCTGGTCAGTATTCAGCACGGCCTCAAGAAACTGATGGGAGAGGCTGAAGTCCGGTGTTACGCCAAGAAGGTTAAACCAACCACCCTTAACTTCGTCAGCGCCCTCAATGAACTGGTGACAGCCCAGGCAGAGGTGACGGTATGACCACGCCCTGCCCACTCATTGCAAAGCAGCCCAAAGGTGAAGCCGCTTCACCTTTGCTCGGCATGGAATACCCCAGTCCCTTAACCGATGAAATCCTGCACGACATCCTGAACAGGAAGCTCCTCAACATCGATTGCCTTATCGATTTGTTCCAGCACTGGGAAGGCGTCTGCAAGGAAGACTTCTACGGCCTATGGGAAGGCGATCCTGACGCATGGCTGGCGAAGGACACCCTTCCCCGAATCTGGATCGTGGTGAAGGGAGAAACCATTCCCCTAATCCGACCCGGTGACTTCGAAACCTTCATGAACCTGATTTGTGACGACAGCGACCAAGAGGAGGCCATCTAATGCGAACCATTCAAGCTTTCCAGTGCGAATTTTGCCGCCGTAGCAGGCCCTATGCTTCCAGGTCTTCCTGTGAGGCCCACGAAGAACGCTGCTTTGAAAATCCTGTGACCCGTTCTTGTGCGACCTGCAGGTTCAAG
>JAUYES010000361.1 GCA_030691225.1 Holophaga sp.
TAAGGGTGGCCACAAAAATTCGTGTGGCACGGTGGTACAGGTAATCGAATTCGAAGCTGCTGAAGGCCTGGTTGTAATCGCGATTGGAGCAGAAGAAGAGGTGCTTACCATCGGCACTCCAGGTGGGATTCCAATCCGCACTCAGGCCATCGCCCACGACCAAGCTGCGTTTCTGTTCCAGGGAATAGATGGCAATGCCCGTCAAGCGAGAGGAATGGCTCTTTTCATAGGCGAGCCAGCGACTATCCGGCGACCAGCGGTAATCGTTGAGATCCTCCTGTTCACCGCGATCCACCTCGGTTAGGGCCAGGGTCGTCACATCCAAAATTCGCAGCCGTTGCTTTCGATCCCCGAAGGCGAGCTTCGTGGAATCGGGGCTCCAGGTGGGTGCGTAGCGCCAGACCTCGCCATCGCGCGTGAGCCGGCGGGGCTGGCCGGAACCATCCTGGGCGCGCAGGTAGATTTCATACTCGCCACTTTCATCGGAAAGGTAGGAAATCCATTTGCCATCCGGGCTCCACGCGGGCGATAGCTCTCGAATGCCTTGGCTGCGCGTGAGGTTGCGGGTGGGGCCATTCTTGGCGGGCACCGAGAACAATTCACCTCGCGCTTCGAATACCACCCGAGCACCACTGGGCGATAGCGTTGCCCCGGCGATATTGCCCTTCACATCCTTGAAGTAGGGCTGCATGTAGGGTGCTTCGGAAGCCAATTCGATGGGGATCTTCTCGGATTTTTCGGTCTTGAGATCCAGCCGGTACAGCCAACCGCCGTTCATGTAGACGATGGCATTGCCTCCGATAGCAGGCCAAAGCACATCGAATTCAGTGAAGTTCGTGAGCTTGCGCGTAGCGCGGGTCTTCAGATCAAAGGCGAAAAGATTCAGGGTGCGGTCGCGGTCCGAGGTGAAATAGATCGTGTCGCCATGCCACATGGGAAAGTTATCGGTGCCGCGATAATCCGTAATTTGTTCCGAGCGATTGGCCACCAAGTCATAGATCCATACATCCTGGGCACGCCCACCCTGCGTGCGCTTCCAGGTGCGGAATTCACGATCGACCGGGCAATAGGCGATGCGCTTACCATCGGGCGAGAAGGAGGCACTGCCCCCCATCGGCAGGGACAACGGCGTTTCCAGGCCGCCCTTGGGGTCCACCAAGTGGTAGCGCCCCATGCGTTCGCCCCAGGGCGTGCGAGCCATGCGCACCAGGATCTTGCCTTCGGGGCTCCAGCCGAGAATCCAGTTATCCACCCCGCCCCGCGGGGGCATCGGCCCAGCATCGGTGTAAAAGGTCAACTGCTTGGCTTCCCCGCCCAGGGCAGGCATCACATAGACCTGCCGGGAACCGGTGTATTCAGCCGTAAAGGCAATCAACTTCCCATCGGGGGAAATGCGCGGGAAAAGTTCCTGACCCGCATGGGCCGTGAGCCGCCGTGCCTGCCCACCCGAAACCGAAGTCCGCCAGATATCACCCCCGTGGACGAAGACCACGAAATCCCCGTGGATATCGGGATAGCGCAGAAGCCGCCCTTCCGAGGCAGCCTCCAAGTGCCCGGCGAACAGCGCGCCGAGAAGCAGCAAGAGCAAAGTGCGAAACCGATTCATAAGCACGAATCCTCCAGAGTTCGGGGTGGGACAGTAGAATCATCCCATGCCACGCCCTTCGCCCACCCCCGGCACCGCCACAAAAACCCGTTCCAAAGCCAAATTGCAGCCGCCGACGATGTGGAAGGTTGTGCTCCACAACGATGACTACACCACCCAGGAGTTTGTCGTGTGGGTGTTGAAGGAGGTCTTTCGCAAAATCGAAGGGGAAGCTGTGCGAATCATGTTGGATGTGCATCGGCGCGGAAAGGGTGTGGCCGGCATCTATCCCTTTGATGTGGCCGATACCAAGATCGGGCAGGTCAAGGAACTGGCCGAACGCAATGAATACCCCCTGCTATGCACCCTGGAGCCTGAGTAATGCCCCGATCTTCCCCCACCCTGACCCCTGCGCTGCAAACGTGTATCCAGCACGCCTTTCTCATGGCCCGCGCCGCGCGCCACGAATACTTGACGCTTGAACATCTGCTGCTGGCCTTGCAGGAGGATCCCTTTGTGCGACAGGCCGTTGAGGCCTGTGGGGGAAAACCGGCTGAATTAAAAACGCAGCTGGAAGCCTTCCTGAAAGACCGGTTGGAGGTGCTGCCTTCCACCGAAGACCGTGAGCCGGTGCCGACCTTGGGCTTCAATCGCGTTATGGAACGCGCCATCGTCCATGCGCTCAGTTCCGAAGCCCGCATCGTGGATGGTGGAGCCATCCTGGCGGCCATCCTTCCCGAAAAAGAAAGCCACGCGACCCATTTTCTACAAAAGCAGGGCGTCACCCGCTTGCCGTTGCTCAAACACCTTTCCCATGGCGCATTAACCGCAAGCACGCCCAGTACGCCCACAGAGCCGACCTCACCGGCGCCCAGCGAGGATGAAGAAGGCGCCACCGCCCAAGATCCCCTGGCCGCCTACGCGGTGGATCTGGTGGCCCGGGCCCGGGAAGGCCGCATCGATCCCCTGATCGGTCGCGAAGCGGAAGTGGAACGCATGGTTCACGTGCTCTGCCGTCGCCGCAAAAACAACCCGCTGCTCGTGGGTGAAGCTGGCGTGGGGAAGACCGCCATCGCCGAAGGCTTGGCACTGCGACTGGTGGCGGGCCAAGTGCCCGATACTCTCAAGGATGCTCCCTTTTTCGCCCTGGATATGGGCTCCCTGCTGGCAGGCACCCGCTATCGGGGCGATTTCGAAGCCCGCGTCAAGGCGGTGCTGGATGCTCTGGCCAAGAGGCCTGGCGCCCTGCTCTTCATCGATGAAATCCATACGCTGGTGGGCGCAGGCAGCGTTTCCGGCGGCAGCCTGGATCTTTCCAATCTATTAAAGCCCGCCTTGCAGAGCGGCGAATTGCGCTGCATCGGTGCCACAACTTACCAGGATGTCAAACAAGGCTTTGATCGGGATCGCGCGCTGTCACGGCGCTTTCAGAAGATCGATGTCTCCGAACCCACCGAGGCCGATAGCGTGGCGATTCTGCAAGGCCTCAAGTCGAAGTATGAAACGCACCATGCCGTGAAATTCACCGATGAGGCCCTGGAAGCCGCTGTGCGCCTCTCAACGCGTCATCTCCGGGATCTTCAACTCCCCGACAAGGCCATCGATGTGCTCGATGAAGCCGGAGCGGCGCAAAAACTCCTACCCGCCCGAGCCCGGAAGAAGAAGATCGGCGTCCCGGAAATCGAAGCCGTGGTGGCGCGCATGGCAAGGGTTCCCGTGCAAGCAGTCAGCTCCGACGACCGCCTGAAACTTTCGACCCTAGAGCCAGAACTCAAGGCCGTGATCTACGGCCAAGATCCCGCCATCGACACGGTGACCTCCAGCATCAAGCTCTCCCGCTCGGGCCTGCGCGGCCACGAGCGTCCCGTTGGCTCTTTCCTATTCGCCGGCCCCACCGGCGTGGGCAAGACCGAACTCGCCAAACAGCTGGCCAAGGTCCTGGGCGTGGAGTTCCTGCGCTTCGATATGTCCGAATACATGGAGAAACATGCCGTGGCCCGCCTCATCGGTTCACCGCCCGGGTATGTGGGCTTCGATGAAGGCGGCCTGTTGGTGGATGCCGTCCGGAAGAGCCCCCACGCCGTGCTGTTGCTCGATGAAATTGAAAAGGCCCATCCGGATCTCTTCGCCATTCTTCTGCAAGTGATGGACCACGCCACCCTCACGGATAACCATGGCCGCAAGGCCGATTTCCGCCACGTGGTGCTGATCATGACCACCAATGCCGGAGCACGGGATCTCAGCTCTCGCAAAGTGGGATTCAGCGATCCTGGCGCTAATCGCAGCGCCAAGGGCGCCATCGAGAAACTCTTCACACCGGAGTTCCGCAATCGATTAGACGCTAGCGTAACGTTCTCCGCCCTTGGCAGGGCGGAGGTTCTGAGGGTCGTAGACAAAAATTTGCGTGAACTTCAGGGGCTACTCGATGAAAAAAACGTCGTCCTGGAGGTTTCGAAAGAGGCCAAAGAATGGCTTGCGGAAAAGGGCTATGAACCAGCCTTCGGCGCCCGGCCCATGGCCCGGGCGATCGAAGAGCACCTAAAGAAACCACTGGCCGATGCAATGCTCTTCGGCAAGTTGCAGAAGGGCGGCAAGGCGAAGGTAGTGCGCAAAGGTGAGGGCCTGGAGATCACGAACAAAACTCGTTAGGAATTCCGATAGTCTGCCCTCGCAATCGATGTGAGAATCCCGCACGGGCGAAAAAGGAATTTTCAAGGAGTCACACAATGCCTGAAACGCTGAGGGTGGTTGCGGATGGCTGGCGGGATTTCCTCGGGTTTTCCGGATTCGATTTTCTTTGCGAGATTGATCGCGAGGGACGGTACCTGGAGGTCAGTCCCAATTATTCAGAGTTGCTGGGCGTCGACCCAGGGCACCTGATTGGCAAAACGCCATTCGATCTCGAACTTTTTCATCCAGATGACCGTGAAGCACTGATGCCAAAGCTTCTCCCCCTGTTCGAGCGCAATGAGTTGGTGCGTTTTGAATATCGATTCAAGGGAGCCGACGACTCTTGGCGCTGGATGGAAACCACTGGCAACGCATTCCTGACACCCTCGGGAGAATGGCGAGCCCTTCTCATTTCCAGAGATATTTCCAGCCGCAAGGCAGCGGAAGCCTCCCAGATGGCTAGCGAGGAGCGGTACCGCCTGATCATCGACCACGCCCCGTTGGGCATTTTGCATTTTGATAACAAAGGCATTCTGCAGTTCTGCAATGACACCTACCTTGCCCAAATGGGGGTCACCTCCCGCGATGTGCTGATCGGGTTGGACATGGTGAAGACCCTTACCAATGAGGCCGTTCGAAACGCGGTAATAGAAGCCTTGGAGGGCCGACGAGGCTTTTTTGAAGGCGATTACGTTTCGGTAACCGGCAAGCGAGAAGCGGTTCTCAGACTCCATACCTACGGCATTCAAGCGGGCGATGGTCACCCCCTTGGGGGTATCGGAATCGTGGAAGACATCACCGAGCGGCATCGGATGGAGGAAGCCTTTTTGCAAGAATCCTCCATGCTGCGAGACATCATCGAGTTCAATCCGCTTTCAATCCAACTCCTCGACCAAGCGGGCTACACACTCAAGGTCAACGCGGCTCATACCCGCCTTTTCCAGGCCGTCCCACCGCCCGACTATTCACTCTTCCTCGACCCTCTCCTACAAGAACAAGGCCTCGAAGAATTGCTACACCGAATGCGGGAAGGACAGGTCGTTCAATTTCCCGAGTTCTACCACAATCCCCACGAGATCTACCCGGAGTTTCCAGATCGCCCCGTCTGGATTCGGATGGTAGCTTTTCCGATTCTCGGAAAGAACGGAGCACCCGAACGCTTTGTCTTGATGCATGAAGACATCACCGAGCGGCGTCTGGCCGAACAGGCAATGCGCAATAGCGAGGCTCGGTTCCGAGAGTTCGTGGAAGGCACCGATGACCTAGTCACTCAGATCGATGGGCAGGGGCGATTCCTTTACGTCAATCGGGCGGCAAGCAAGATTTTTGGTATCCCAGCGGAAGATCTGATTGGGCGACGAGCCTTCGAGTTCGTTCACCCAGAGGACCAAGCCCGCACTGAAAACGCATTCAAGGGCTGGATCCAGGAACGAGTCCCATCGACCACCTTTGAAAACCGAAATGTCAGCCTCAATGGCGAAGTGCACGATCTTCTTTGGACTATTAACCTGCACTTCGATAACGACGGCCTGACGCAGCTCAACTCGATCGCCCGCGATATGACCCAGTGGAATCAGACCGAGGATATTCTCCGGCAATCCCAGAAGCTGGAAAGCCTGGGTGTCTTGGCGGGGGGCATTGCCCACGATTTCAATAATCTGCTGACAGCCATCATGGGCAATCTCAATCTGGCTCAACTCAAATTGTCACCCGAGGCACCCGCGCAACCGCACCTAGAGGCCGTGGAGCGGACCGTTTTGAAAGCCTCGGATCTCACGCGACAAATGCTCGCCTATTCCGGCAAAGGCCGTTTCGTAATTCGCAATCACGATCTCAACGCGGTGGTGCAAGAGATGGCACACCTCCTCCATGTGAGCATTTCCAAAAAGGTGACCCTGCGCCTCAAGCTTGAGCCCGATCTTCCCGCTATCTATGCTGATGTTGCCCAAATTCAGCAGGTGATCATGAACCTGGTCACCAACGCTTCGGATGCCATCGGTGATCGGGAAGGCATCATCGGTATTGCCACCCATCTTCAAGAGCTGGACGAACCCTACATCGCCCAGACCTTCTCCACTCAGGATTTAGCTCCGGGCCAATACGTAACCTTGGAAGTGAGTGACACCGGCTGCGGCATTAACAGCGAGATTCTGGAAAAGATCTTCGATCCCTTTTTCACGACCAAGACCTCGGGCCGTGGTCTCGGCCTATCGGCCATGCTGGGCATCCTTCGCGGGCATGGAGGCGGCGTCAAGATCTATTCCGAACTCGAGCGGGGAACCACCTTCAAGGTCTTTCTTCCGGCAGGCACCTCCAAGGCCTCGATCGCCGAACTGCCCCCGGAAGAAGATTCAAATAACCTCACCGGTACCGTTCTGGTGGTGGATGACGAACCCACGATTCGCGAATCCCTTGAGAATGCCTTCGAGAGTTTTGGGATGCGGGTAATTACCGCCGCCGACGGGCAGGAAGGCCTGGAGCGTTTTCAGGCGGAGGCGAACATCGATCTCGTGCTCATGGACCTCACCATGCCGCGCATGGATGGGCGAGAAGCCTTCCTGGCCATGCGAAAAATTCGACCCGACGTGCGGGTGATCATTTCCAGCGGCTACAACGAGCAGGATTCCGTCCAGGAATTCCTCGGCAAAGGGCTTGCTGGGTTCATTCAGAAACCCTACCGGCTCCGAGAGCTTAGGAAGATCGTCGGGGCCGCTCTAGCCAAGCACTAGACAACGGGCCCAACCAAAAGAGCTGACCCATGGGCCAAGGCTCAAGCAGGGTCCACTATTCGAGTTCGACGGTGAAGGCTACCGATCCAATTTCCTTGCTCGTTGAATCGAGAACCCTGGCCACCCACGCGCCTTCGTCCCCAGCACGGAAGGTTCGATAGGCGTTGGTGCGATAGGGAGAACGTGGCACTTTGAGTTCTTGCGGTGTGGAGGCTTTATCGCCTTTATGGAAAGCGATGGAAATGGTCGAATCGGCGCAACCCGATACCTTCGTCCAGATGTAGATCTTGGTGCCCGGAGCCACCTTGAAGGAGGCGGCTTCGCCGGTGATTTCCATCTTCTCGATACCGGTTCCAACTTTTACTTCCGCTGAAGGCTCAGCGGCCGCAGTTGCCTGGAGAGGGGCCTGGCGAGCGATGGCCACCCCTACGCCTGCTAGGACCAAACTAACGCCGACGGCCAAAAGGAAACCCTTGCGCATTGCATCCTCCTTGGTTGGTTTCCTCGGACTATACCAGCGAAGTGAAACACTCTCGAGAAACGATCAGGGTTTACTGCCGCAACCAAACTGGAGGCAGGAACCGACCTGGACTCGCAGGATCAGGCCAGCGGATAGCCGGATCTCCATCGGCCACAACCAGCGCTGGGTGTCCATCTCCCTTCAAATCGGCGATGGCCACAGAAAGCGGTCCGTAATAGCCGCGATACATGTCTGGAGCGAAGAAATTCCCAGCCGTCGCAGGATCCTGAATGAACACAGCCAGCGAGCCGGGATAACCGGGCAAGCCCGAATTGGCCACCACCACATCCATCCGCCCATCCCCATCCACATCACCAATGGCCAACCCAGCGGAACCGTAATCATCGGTATCCAGCGATAAGGCCGCCAGAAATGCCCCAGGCACCGCTGGATTCTGGCGAAGGATGCTCAACCCACCGGTGTTGTTGGAATAGTTGGCGGTCAGGATATCGAGGCGACCGTCACCATTGATGTCTCCAACCTTAAGGGCCACGGGATCGGCGCCGGTCACATAGTCGACGGGAGTGAGGAAAGTGCCCGCCACGGGACCGTGCAGGATTACCGCGACCCTGCCGTTGGCCATGGCAACGACTAGATCTTTGGAACCGGTACCGGTCAGATCGGCAATCGCCACAGCCGAGGGATCGCCACTGAGGGCAATGGCAACCGGAGACAGGAATGTGCCGGGGGTGGTTCCATGAAAGAAAACCTGCACATCATTGCCACCACCGGCGGCGACCACGATATCCAAGCGCCCTCCGCCGAGTAGATCACCCACGGCAACGTCCAAGGGGCGACGAGCACCCACCGATAGATGGGTTGGGGTCAAGAAGCTACCCGCGATATTGGATTGAAGATGCACATCGATGGAGTGGTTGGAGCCGTTAGCGTGATAGTTGGCCACGACGGCATCAAGTCGACCATCACCATCCATGTCACCGGTCGTCAGTGCCAAGGGGTAGAGCCCCGTCACGCTGCGGAGCGGATCACCAAAAGTGCCTGCCGTGGCAGGATTTTGCACCCGGGCCGTAAGAAAACCAGGCTCACTATAGCCGTCACGAAAAACGGCATTGGCCGTGAGGATATCCGGTCCCCCAGCAGCATTCAGGTCTGCAACGACCACGGCCTGGGTGATGAAGCCTGAACGGTTTTCGTCCCGGTCGTTGTGAGTGCAGCCCACAGCCAATCCCAAAACGCCTATGGAAATGAGGCCTGCCATCGAACGGGGAGATCGAAAGAAATTCATCATGGTTTCCTCCCGGAAAAACAAATTGCCCAGTAACAGGTTGGGTCGACCGCAAGCCACGGGCAAGTCCCCCAGCACCTGTCTGCCCCAGATCCTTGAAAAGTCAGTGATGCGATTTCCCATGAATCACGTACACCGGCAGCTTAGCGCGTCGCCAAGCCCGCATTCCGCCCTTGAGCACATATACCCATTGATGGCCCCGAGCCGAAAGCAGAGAAACGGCTTCATGAGCAATCTTGTCGGTTTCATCGACCAGCAAAAAGGCGCGAGGGTGGCTGGTATCCAGTTCATCCATCCGTTTCACAAGCTCCGACATCGGTAGATTGATGGCGCTGCGAATATGGCCCTTGGGGCCAGAAAATTCCTGACGGGTTCGTAAATCAACCACCT
>JAUYES010000369.1 GCA_030691225.1 Holophaga sp.
AACATCCCGAAAAACTGATCCCGCTCGCGATTACGCGCATGGCTAAGGGAGAGCCGATCCCCATCTACGGCGATGGCCAAAACGTTCGCGACTGGCTGTTTGTGGAAGACCACTGCGCCGCGTTGGAGACGGTCATGCTGAAGGGCATCTCCGGTGAAACCTACTGTGTCGGTGGCGATAACGAACAAAAAAATCTGGACCTGGTCGATCTGCTCTGCGATGCCGTTGACAGCCACCTGGTCCGCCCGTTGGGCACCAGCCGTAAACTCAAGACCTTCGTGCAGGACCGCGCAGGGCATGATCGTCGCTACGCCATTGATGCCACCAAGATTAAGCAGGAACTCGGTTGGAAGCCCGAGCACCGATTCGAAGCAGGGCTTCAGGCTACCGTTGCTTGGTACCTGCCGACCTCTAAAAACTGAAAAAAACCACCGAACCTTCTTTACACCACAGTCGGGGAGCCCCTGTGATGGCGACATCCAATATTTCCCGGGAGTGGGCGCGGATAGTGCGGCAGGTTAGAAACGCATGCTCTTCCCTGGTTTCCTATCGCTTTCGTCGAAGGTTCTTGGAGCCGATTCGACAGCAGGTTCTTCGATATGAAGGCATTCCATCGGCAGAGCTGCCAGCTAGGCTTGCCGAAGCCTTTGCGCAATTCTCTCCTGAAGCGCCGCGCGCTAGCGTCATCATTCCGGTGTTCAACAAGTTTGAATATACGGCGCGTTGCCTACTCTCCCTGGCGGCACTTACCGATCGGACGCCTTTTGAAATCATTGTGGTGGACGATGGCTCAACCGATGAGACCCAGCAGGTGCTGGCAGAGCTTCCTGGGCTGCGGTTTCATCGGAATCCTGAGAATCTTGGTTTCGTGGATTCCTGCAATGCGGGTGCCCGTCTAGCAAGAGGGAATTACCTGGTTTTCCTCAATAACGACACCCTGGTTGTTCCCGGCTGGATCGAAGCATTGGAGGATACTTTTACCGCACGGCAAGACTGCGGTTTGGTTGGATCCATGTTGATCTATCCCAATATGTCCCTCCAGGAAGCCGGCGGGCAGGTTTTCCGTGATGGCTCGGCCTCTAATCGAGGCAAGGGCCAAGATATTGGCGATCCAAATTTTAATTTTCTGCGGCCTGTTGATTACTGCAGTGGGGCATCGATCATGATTTCTGCCGGGCTGTTTAAAGAAATCGGTGAATTCGATACGCGCTACCGCCCTGCCTACTACGAAGATACTGATCTCGCCTTTGCTGTTCGTCGCGCAGGGCTGCAGGTCTACTATCAGTCGGCCTCAAAAGTTGTCCATTTTGAAGGCATCACTGCAGGCAAGAACACTTCCCAAGGGGTGAAGGCCTTTCAGGTAACGAATCGCCTTCGCTTTTGCGAAAAATGGAAGGACGTTCTTGCGCGTCAACCCGAACGATACGAATTGTCGAAGGATCAGGTCTTGGGAGGTGCGGCTGGTCGGATTTTGGTCATCGATAACCAGACACCAAAACCAGACCGAGATTCGGGCTCCCTCGATATGTTCAACACCCTGCGGATCATGGCGCGGTTGGGCTATGTGGTGGATTACCTACCGCTCTATCGTCCAAAGTTTGTTCCGCGTTACACCTCCATGTTGCAAAAAGAAGGCATACGCTGCCTACACCGGCCCTACTTCCTCACGCTAAGGCGATTTCTGAAGCAGAACCAGGGCTTCGATATTGTTTTCATTTCACGCATCAAGATCATCAAAAAAGCCTATGGTCTAGTTCGAAGACTCGCACCCAAGGCCAAGATCATATTCAATACCGTGGATCTTAATTTCCTGCGCGTGGGACGAGGAGCATCGGTCGAACACAGCCGGAAGCTCCAG
>JAUYES010000371.1 GCA_030691225.1 Holophaga sp.
CTTCCGCGAACAAGGCGAGAAGGATCTGGCCCTGCGCATTCTCTCCAACCTCGCCGAGCTGAAGCTGGAAGAAGCCACGCTCCTGCGGGTACTGGGCTACCGCTTGCGCCAGCTGGGCTTCCACGAACTGGCTGTGTGGACCTTCGACGAAGTGCTGCGCATACGAGAAGAAGAACCCCAGAGTCGCCGCGATCTAGCCCTGGCCTGTGTCGAAGCGGGGCAGCCTCAACGTGCTCTGGATCTGCTGTGGGAAGTGGCGAGCAAGCGCTGGGATGGCCGCTTCCGTGACGTAAACATCATCGCGTTGGGTGAACTTAATGCCTTGCTGGCCACCACCAAGGCCCAGCTGGATGCTTCCAGAATCGACCCGCGCCTGCGGGAAAATCTGCCCGTGGATATCCGCGTGGTGCTCAACTGGGATACCGATAACAGCGATATGGATCTGCATGTGGTGGACCCGCGCAACGAGGCCTGCTTCTACAGCCACAACCGCACCGCCATCGGCGGGCGCATCAGCGCCGATGTCACAAATGGCTACGGCCCCGAGGAATTCTTGCTGAAGCGCGCCATTCCTGGCGCCTACCACGTGAAGGCCAACTTCTTCGGCACCCGCCAGCAGACCGCCATTGGCGCCACCACCGTGGTGTTGGAACTGTACCTGCGCTATGCCACGGGCCGCATGGAAAACAAGTCCATCACCCTGCGTTTGGATGGGCAGGGACGCATGGTGGATATTGGGAGTTTCACCTTTGACGCTAAGTAAATCCTGCACCTTTTCTGCAAAACCCTTCTGTCGTCTCAGTTGTTACTCAAATTTTAATTACAAAAAAATAAAGTTGACATTTTCCATTCACGGTCGTAAACCTTAACCATGTCATTTGCCTTCCTCAACCCCCGCTCCCCCCAGGCTGTCCTCGATAGCCTGATGGTCGTGCGGATCGTTGCGGAACGCCAACTCGTGCTCGCCCTAGCTGTGGTGGTGATCATTATTCACCGCGGGGCGGGGGCACCCTAAGCAACACACCAACAGACACGCCACCCGCCCCGCACCTCCAAGGTTGCGGGGCTTTTTTCTGTCTACCGAGGTACCGATGTCACCCTTTAATTCTGCTCCATGGCCGCGTCCCTTGCGCAGCCGTGCCCTTGTGGAGGGCCCCCAGCGCGCCCCCGCCAGGGCGATGCTGAAGGCCCAAGGCCTTACCGATGAGGACCTAGGCAAACCACTGGTAGGGATTGCCAATACCTGGATCGAAATCGGCCCCTGCAATTACCACCTTCGAGAACTTGCAGAATGCGTAAAAACAGGCATTCGTGAGGCAGGTGGCA
>JAUYES010000373.1 GCA_030691225.1 Holophaga sp.
ATCCCGGGGCCCAAAATCCAAACGCAAAATTAGGGCTGAAGTGAGCAATGGCGGGCAATAAGTTCCGAATCGCCGTCCAACTCGGGAAACTCCGCGACATCAAATGACACAAAAATCACAATAAATCGAGGCTTGGAGAGGGAGATTTGCCATTTTTATTTTGGGCTGCCGTTTTTTGTGTGAAAAATTTTTATCCGGACTTAATAGACTCTATTTCTAGTCCTTATATTTCGAATCTACCCTAAATTGAGCGACCGGTGGTCAATGATTTGTTTTGCAAGACGGTGGATTGCATAACAATTTCGTCAATATTTTCTAGAGAGTAGATAATTAGATTTAAGCAGGTATGACACCAAACAGGCGTCGCCAACATCACCCCAATTTCTCTCTGGACGGCGGGCTACCCAGCCTCTCCAGCATACAAAAGCAATGGCTCTGAGATCCACGCCTGCCGCCCTCGCGGTCAGGAAGGTTCCGTCTACCCAAACAGAACAGCACGAGACCATGCCCAGGAGGCACCCATGAACCCCGTAGCCCAACCTCCCATCAGTGCGCTCATTTTGCCTCCTGGCAGAGTTTGCCTTTCCGTGGATGAGTTCCGAGCCTCGTTTAACATTTGCCGGACTATCGCCTACCGGCTGCTTCAAGAGGGGAAGGTGAAGTCATTTCGTGTCGGCAATCGGATTTTCATTCCAGTGGCTGAACTGATTGATTTTCCTGCACGGATGGCTGGGAGCTCGAGGTCCTAACATAACCTCCTGAGGCCCGTATCGAGGCCTCCTCCTGCTTGTCACTGGTTTGCCCTTGTAAAAGCTTCCCCTTGAAATCAGGAGAGGCGCGTCAGGGGCCTCGTGTTGGCGTGCCCAATGTTGAGATCAGACTTCACAACAGAGGACGCCTCCTTCCTTCGCGGTTTAGCAGAGGAGGGGGTTGTGTTTCTGAAGGTATGCCCAATAGAGAAGAATCCACGCAGAGGTTTTGACTACTTCAGAGCCCTCCATGAGAGGCTTGGGAGTCCAGAACGGCGCTACAAGCGTGCCCTCGAATGGCTTCGAGAGGGTGCTGGGTTGGGATATTTGATCGGCGATTCCGGGCTCTGGGCGATAGATGCTGACGATCCCAAAGCGGTTGCCTGGGTGAACGAGGTCTTGGCCGAAGGTCGAATCGGGTGTCCGATGGTTTCGACACCTTCGGGTTGGCGGCACTACCTGATGCGCTTGCCTCCTGGATGGGCATCGCGTCCGCTGAAATGCCACACCCGCCCACCGAACCAGCAAGGTGAAAAAATGATGTGGGACTTCAAATTGAGGGGGAACACCCTTCTCGTGGCACCTGGGACAATTCGTGGTGATTTCTGTTATCAGGCACTCACGCCTTGGTTCTCTCCACCCACAGTAGATCCGACATTGTTTGCTCTTGAGGAGTCGCTCCTTCGCGATAGCCGCCGATGGATCAGGGCTCCAGGTGATGAAAAACGCCGAAGAGAAAGGGCCTGGATTTACCTTCGGAACTGTGCGCGGGTGGCAAGGAGTGGTCACCGAGGTCGGAGCGTTTTGATCGGTGTCTGCACCCACCTAACGCAATACCTTGGACTGCCTGTGGGAATGGCATATTCCTTCCTCACCAAGCCGCAGAACGGTCGATCGTCTTGGAATGACCGATGTGTGGCTGAGGATGGCCAAACCAGATTTCCATGGAAGAAAATAGAATTGCTGGAAGCCCTGGAGAGTAGTCTCGAGATGGTTCCCGAGTGCGGGGTCCGAGATTTCGCGGATCAGGAAATGGCGACATGGGAGGCGACGTGTTTGGGGCATTTTGCGGAATGCCTCAAAGGCTGCCTTTGTGAAGGCGCCGAAACAAAAGTTGAGGAAGTGCGCGGCCTATTTGAGAACTGGGCCCGCATCAAAATAACGTCGACAAAGTTTGGAATTGCGCTGGGGGAAATGGGGCTTCCAAGGAAGAGGGGGGTCCGATGTGGGGTCAAGGTCCGATTATTAGCTGGCGTCGACCTATCATGCCTTCAGTCCAGGCTGTCTGGGATACATCCCCCCAAACCCCCGGGCTCATAAAGCACCATCCCGGTCGACTCCCGTGAAGACCAAGGCGAGGTGGACCGGGTTCTTGCTTTATGTTTCATGTAGTCGATATGCCGGATGGTATGAAGTCTTGGTGTCGGCATCGAGATCCATTGATCCCGCGGTGGATTTCAGGCAATGGCGTCCTTGCCTTTCTTTCCCCCCTTCGCTTTCACTCCTGCCCGGGGCATTTTCCCGGCAAGTGCTGCGCCGATCCAATCGCCCACGTCTTGGCTCGCAAGGCCAAGAATGCCATTCGATCCGAATTGCGTGTAGGTGTCCCGGATTCTTCCGAGGCTATGCCCGAGAAGAGCGTCCCCAATAGAGGCGGGATATCCGAGTTCGTTGCAAACGGTGCAAAAAGTTCGACGCAAATCATGTGGGGTGATGTCTAGCAACTTTGCACGGATCCGGACGCGGTCCAATATTTTGCCCACCCCATTGAAGGGCCGGTCGGGCGAGGCGCCAGGAAAAACGAAGATGCTCAGGCGCATTTTCCCGCGCTCTCCCAGGATCCGCAGGAGATGGGAGTTCAGGGGGAGAACCTTCGTGCCTTCAGAATCGGTCTTATGCTCCTCAAAGGTCATGGTTGACCGCTCCAGGTCGATGTCCTTCCACTTCAGCCGCAGAGCCTCGCCCCGCCGAAGCCCAGAAAGGGCTAGGAAGCGGAACAGGTCCGCGTGGGCCGCGTCCAGTTTCCCTTCCGTCACTAGACCTGTCAGGGCGGACTCTAAGGCCGCCAATTCGGCAGCAGTCAGCACCCTGGTCTTTGGCTTTTCGTCCTCCCGCTCGAGTTGGTGGCAGGGGTTGATCCCGGTGGTCCTCCACTGCTCGGCTTCAGCGATCGTCAGAAGCTTGGAAAGCACGGCCATGGCGCGGTTCGCCTGGACTGGGGTGGATTTTCGGGTTTCCCGATAGAGGGACTTTACATCGGTCAGGGAAAGATCCTTCACAAGCCGCTTCCCGAGGCTCGGGACGATGACATTCCGGAGGAGACTCTCGTAGCTGTGCCGGGTAGAGGCTTTGAGGCGGGGGGCGTAATCCTCGCGCCAGAGGTCGACCAGCATTTCCAGGGTCTTCCCGCTCCGCTCCTCCTTCATGAAAGCCTGGGGGTCCCGGCCCTCCTCATGCATCTTGCGAAGGGCGGCGGCCTTCTCGCGGGCCTCCTTTACGTTCCAGGCATTAACATCGCCGATGGATACCGAGACCTTGCTGCCCCCGGAACGCTGGAATTGCACGCGGAATGACCCGGAGCCCGAGGGCTGAACAAGGACATGGAAGCCCGGAATCAGGCTGTCCCAGACGCGATATTGCGTCCCGGTGGCCTTGAATTCGTGAACACGGGTGTCGGTCAGCTTCACATTAGAGCGAGTTTTTCCGGGCATCTTCGCCTCGAAGGTTGTGCTCTAAGTGTGCTCTAGGGATGGCGGGTTCGCGAGTGTTAAGTTGTATCATTCAGTCCATAAATTCCACTAAATGACTAGTTGCGAGGACAGGGTGACACCACGGGTAACGCCTGGATCTGGTCTGAAAATCCATGTGTCGCTGGTTCGAGTCCGGCTCCAGGCACCAGAGAAAGCCCCGCTCCTTCTGGACCGGGGCTTTTGCTTGCAAAGGGTAATGCAGCTTAATTGTGAAGGTTCCAGTCCAAGGCAGTGCCTTCGGGGAGCGAGGTGAGAATTTTTAAATGGCCCGAAGCCACGTAGTCCTCAAGGTGCGCTTGCAGGCGGAGATCGAGGCTATCGGGGTCCAAGCCCTCGCCTGTCAGAAGGCCGACCCAGGCGTTTCGTCCTGAGCGTTTGGCCGCGTAGAGACACCGATCTGCAAGGGCGACAACGCCTTCCCAGGACAGGCAATCAGCGCGGTCGATAGCTAGGGGGAAGAAGGCAAACCCCACCGAGCAGGTGCGGCGCAGGGTGCTGCCATTTCCGAGATCAAATTCGTGGTCTTCCACAAAGCATCGGATGCGCTCGGCCAAGATATTAGCTTCCTTACGACAGGCATTGCGCGCCACGACCAGGAATTCTTCTCCACCCCAGCGGACCACCGTATCGGTATTTCGGGTGGCACGGCGGATCAGTTCTGCCACTTGCTGCAAAACCAAATCGCCTGCGTGGTGGCCGTATTCGTCATTGACCATTTTGAAATGGTCCATATCGACCATGATGAAGAGAATATCGATATTCATGGTCATGCGTTCCGCTCGACCGTTCTTCAAATCAAAATGCTGCCGTGCTGCTTGAGCGGCATCTTCAGGCATGCAAACGTCCAAGTAGCGGCGATTGTGTAAGCCTGTGAGTGGGTCGGTGAGACTTTGGTTTCGCAGCAATTCGTTGGCGCGCTGGAGTTCCAGGGTCCTAGCAGCCACGACCTCTTCTAGCATTCGGTTGCTGGCGCGAAGGGCGGCCACGCGCCAACGCACTAAGGCAGCAATGGCCCCCAGGGACCCAATTACCATTAAACTTCGGAACCAAAAAGTCTGGTACCACGCGGGTTGAATCTGAAACGACCAAGCCGCCACTGGCCCGAACGCACCCGAGCCGATCCTGGCCTTAGCCTCAAAGGTGTAGTGGCCTGGTGGCAATTTGGGATAGCGTTCTTCGCGGTTGGGGCTTGCGTGCCATTCATTTTCAAACCCAACTAGGCGAACTTGGTGCTGAACGGTGCCTTCTCGAATGCTGCTTGGAGCCGCGAAGCGAATGACCACCGTGCTGTTCTTGGAGGGTATGGACAGTTTTTTGAGGGCTTCGCCTTGAACGCTATCTTGACCATGCCGAACTTCCAGAATGCCTACGCGCGGGGGTTCTGGCTCTCCTTTGTACAGGCTCGGGTCAAAACGGTGTAGTCCGCCCGTAGTGCCAAACCACACCACGCCATCTGGCTCGGCGAAAAGGCTCATATTGCTGGCGTTTTCGCTGACCAAGCCTTCGTTGCGTCCAAAGTGGTCCAGACGGCCTTCCGCCGAGAGCAAAAAGACCCCCTGGCCGGTGCCGAGCCAGAGGCCCTTTTTGGCATCTTCCCCAAAGAAGTAAACGACTTCTTCCTTGGGGAAAACATCGTCGAAGTGGCCGAGAAGCTTGAACCGACTCTGCTCATATTGAATGTGGGTCAGGCTCGGAGCGCCGAAATACCCAAGAAGAATGGTGCCATCGGAACGGGTGCGAACGAAGGCGGCCTGGTTACTCTTCAGGCCATCCTTAGTGGTGAAACGTCGCCATTGGCCGTTTTCCTTGACAGCCAAGCCATGGGAACCGGCGGCCCACATGCGGTTGCGAGCGTCAAACCAGATATCGGTGAAGCGCTCCCGTGCATCCCCTTCGGCCACGCGTTCTTGTTCGAAATATAGACGACCATTTTTCAGAGTGGCCTTGATGAGTCCGGCGCCCTCGGTAGCGATCCAAAGGATGCCATCCGGTCCGAAGCGTAGGCGGAATGCACGGCCTTCGGGTTGGAAACCACTTTCGGCGCCAAAGCGCTGCACTGAATTACGAGAAAGATCCCAGCGCAGCACCGCGGAGTGTCCGGTGGCATAGATGGCCCCGTCGGGCCCCCGGGAAAGGCTACGGGTCTGAAAGCCCTGGGTTCCAGGCACTACCTCGAAGCCTGTGGGCGTGGAGATGGCGATTCCGGCGTCGGTGCCTACGATCAGCCGATTGGTGGCATCGCGCATGGAGCACCAAACAATGTCGGAAGGTAAGCCATTGGCTACCAGATAGTGTTGAAAAACACTCCCACCAAGTACCCGAAACAGATCATTCCCGCCAATCCAGAGGGAGCCCTCTGTATCTTGAAGCATTGCATGAATTACTTTTGGGGTGAATCCTGTGCGCTCCGTATAATCTTGCCTTCGACCCTCATGCAGGGTGCTGGCACCGTACATGGTCGAAACCCATAGGCGCCCGGCAGGGTCTATGTATAGGGCGGGCTTTTGATTGACCGGTGGAAGGGCTGGGCTGAAGGCCGTAAGCGGTGAAGAGTGAGTAGGCGCTGACCATAATTGGGTCAAACTGCGTGCCCAGACGGTGCCATCCTTTGAAATAGCAAGGGCTTCCACTGGGTCCTTGGGGGCTGAATCAAAGGCCAAATCCTGCCATTGGCCCTCTTTCCATCGGCGAACCCCATGGCGCCCCTGCTGAGTAAACGACATCACCACCGAAGAATCACTCGGGGAAATCGCCATGGCGCTGGGGGTGCCGTTTTGCCAACCAGGAACCGCTTCGAACCGGCCGGTGGATGTT
>JAUYES010000379.1 GCA_030691225.1 Holophaga sp.
ATCGATAAGTTGTTTGGCGACTAAGGCAGGGAACCCGCGCCATGACCTTTATCAATTACGCCTCCCGCGAAATCAACTGCAAGATCGTGTATTACGGTCCGGGTCTCTGTGGAAAAACCACAAACATCCAATGGATTTTCGAACAAGCCAACCCCGAAAAAAGGGGAAAGCTGGTCAGCCTGGCCACCGAAACCGATCGAACCCTCTTTTTCGATTTCCTGCCCCTGGATATGGGAACGGTCAAGGGGTTCAAGGTCCGCTTCCATCTCTACACGGTGCCTGGCCAGGTCTTCTATGACGCCAGCCGCAAGCTCATTCTCCGGGGCTGCGATGGCATGATCTTCGTAGCCGATAGCCAGCGCCCCCGGATGGAAGCCAACATCGAATCCATTGCCAACCTCGCGACCAATCTCAAGGAAAATGGCTTCGATATCCGATCCATTCCCTATGTCCTTCAACTCAACAAGCGGGATATGCCCACGGCGGCCACGGTTCAAGAAATGGAACACCTGTTGCGGTTCCGCAACGAACCCATGATCGAAGCGGTCGCTAATCGGGGAACCGGGGTTATCGAAACTCTCAAGGCCTGTGCTCGGCAAATCCTTATGGAGTTGCAGAAGTCCTAATCCAGGGCTTGAACCTGGCGCAACCTGCGCTAAACTAGACGTTCCGACATTCCGGAGTAGCTCAGTGGTAGAGCAATCGGCTGTTAACCGATTGGTCGGGGGTTCAAGTCCCTCCTCCGGAGCCAAGTCAAGCCCCGCGCAAGCGGGGCTTTTTGTTGGCTGCCGGAGGAGGAGGGACTTGAACCCCCGAGTCACCGATGATGCGCAGGTAGCGAAAGCGCAGCAGGCTCCAGTGGAGCCCGTGGAGCGTGCGGCCGAAGGCCGATCTGCGTGCGCAACCGAGGCTCCACGGCCAAGAGCGGCGAAGACGCGATTGGGAGCCCGCACTGCGGGCGATCCGTGGAGGGTGCGGGGTGAGGGCGCAGCCCGAACCGGGGTTCAACATCAGCACCTACCGGGGAGCGACTTTCCCATCGCCAGATCATTGAATACCAAAAGCACAATTGGCAGCCCACACCACCAAGACGAAAACCGCATCAACCCCGCTTCGCCACCAACGACCGTGTGAGCACAAACCCACCCTGCGCCAGCTTTGCGACGCCTCGCGCCAGGGCTTCCCGACTGCAGCCCAGCTCTTCACACCAGGCATCCACCGGGATCTCCCCGCCCTCGGGATTGTCCACCACCCAAGCATCCCAGAGCGCATTCAGCCCCGCCGCCTCCGGCTCGGCTCGATCCAGCCAGTTACGCTCCTGCGGTCGGCGAGGTTCGTAAAAGGCCTGCCCTCGATAGGCCTCGGGTAGAAATTCCTGCTTTCGTGCGTAATCCAGATGGGAGTAGAAATAGCCCTGCCCTTTTCCTGCGGCCCGACTGGTGCTGGTGTGGGCATCTTGCAGGCTTTCAGGAAGCGGCGCATCGGCTGCGGCCATGGCCGCATCGATGGCGACAATGGTGGCATTGGACTTGGGCGCATTGGCCACGTAGATAACCGCCTGGGCCAACGGAATTCGAGCCTCGGGCCAGCCGATCTGCTCCACCGAACGACTGGCAGCCTCCGCCAGGATGAAGGCCATGGGATCGGCGTTGCCCACATCCTCGGCGGCACACACCAACAGACGGCGGGCGATGAAGCGGGGATCCTCACCACCGCGAATCATGCGCGATAGGTAGTAGAGCGCCGCGTCGGCATCGGAGCCGCGCAGGCTTTTTTGAAAGCAGCTGGCCAGATCATAATGCCCATCGGCGCGGTCGTAGCTAATTCGCCCGCCCAGGGCTTCGCGCAGGCCTTCCAGGTCCTGATGGGAAGGCTCCATGCCGAGCCATGTCTCGAGGCCAGTAAGGGCGGATCGCAGATCGCCGTTGGCCCATTTGGCCAGCCAACTAAGCACCTCGGCCGGTTCTGCGATCTCCGATTGCTCCTGGCGCCAAGCCCGGGAAAGCACCTGCCCAATAGCCTCCGGCGTGAGTGGCTTGAGGGCAATCACCTGGCATCGGCTGCGCAGAGCCGGATTCAGATAAAAGGCCGGGTTTTCCGTGGTGGCGCCAATGAGAATGGCTTCGCCCCGCTCCAAAAAAGGCAACAGGATGTCCTGCTGGGGCTTGGTGAAACGGTGGATTTCATCCAGGAAAACCACGGGTGGTTGAGCGTGGAACAAGGGCCGCTCGCGGTGATCCAGTAAAAATTTTTTCAGCTCGGCGGCGCTGCCGGTGACCCCGGTGAATTCAAAAAAATCATGCCCGGTGCCCTTGGCTAGAATCCGCGCCAGCGTGGTTTTGCCGGTGCCCGGGGGACCCCAAAAAACCATGGAGGGCAATCGCCCGCCGGAGGTCAGCCGCGCGATAGCGCCCCTTGGGCCCAACAAGTGCGGCTGGCCAACGACATCCTCCAAGGTTTGGGGACGCAGGCGCTCGGCGAGGGGAATGTGGCTCGGCATTCTCGCGCTACTTCTTTACCGCGTCCCTGACGCCCTTGGCCGCTTCTTTGCTGCCTTCGGCGATGGCTTTCCCAGCACTCTTCGCCTCTTTGCCGATGCGCTTGCCAACGGGTTTGGCGGCCTGGGCCACCTCCTTGCCAGCCTCCCTGGCCGCACGCCCCACTTTCTTGCCCGCTTCGGCCACTTCTTTGACGGCAGCTTTCACATCCTCCTTCACCCGGTCTTGGGCGAAGGAAAGCGTGAGCAACAGGGCAAGGGCGGGAGCGATCATACTTCCATGATACGCCCGGCATGTGCCGCAGTGGATGGAGACCCTTGGATGAATCCCTACCTGAAGGCCCTGCCCTTTCTGCTCAGCGGCGTGTTGCTGAATGCCTTTGCCCAGATTGCCATGA
>JAUYES010000375.1 GCA_030691225.1 Holophaga sp.
ATTTTGTCGCGGTCGGTGCCTCTGCCGGTGGCCTGGAGGCGATCGAATCGTTTTTCACCCATATGCCGATGGACAGCGGTCTGGCCTTCATCGTCATCCAGCACCTTTCCCCAGACTACAAGAGTCTCATGGTGGAATTGCTTTCAAAAAAGACCGCCATGCCGGTACACAGGGCGGAAGATGGCATGGTCGTCCAGCCGGACAACGTCTACCTGATTCCCCCGAAAAAAAACCTAAGAATCTTTCACGGGAAGCTCCTGCTGAGCGAGCAGGACCATGCCCGGGGCATCAACCTCCCCATTGATGTCTTCATGCGCTCGCTGGCCGAGGACCAGGGGGAAAAAGCCGTCGGCATCATCCTTTCAGGCACCGGCAGCGATGGGATGCGGGGCGTCCGCGCCATCAAAGAGAGCGGCGGGATGGTCATGGTTCAGGACGAGGAGTCCGCCAAATTTGACGGCATGCCGAAGGCCGCCCAGTCGACGGGCCTGGCCGATTTCATCCTTCCGCCCGATCAAATGCCGGTGCAGCTCCTGGCCTTTGTCAAGCATCCCTGCGTGGCCATGCCGGAGCGGAGCGAAGTCCTGCTTAGCGACGAAGACCGTCTCGCCCACTTGTTCTCCATTCTGCGTGAACGATGTAGGGTCGATTTCACCTACTACAAGCAGAGCACAGTCACCCGCCGGATCGAGCGGCGGATGACCATCCACCAAGTGTCGACCCTCCAGGAATACGTGGCCTTCCTCCAGCACCATCCCGCAGAGGTCACCGCCCTCTACAAGGAACTCCTCATCGGCGTCACCAGTTTCTTCAGGGATCCCGAGGTCTGGGACAAACTGGTCCAGGGCCCCCTTACGGAACTCCTCCAGGCTGAGGAAGGCCGGCAGATCCGGTTCTGGGTCACTGCCTGCTCGACCGGTGAAGAGGCGTATACCCTGGCAATCCTCGTGCGGGAATGCCTCGAGAAGCTCGGATTGGCCAGGGATGTGAAGATCTTCGCCACCGACATCGACCAGGACGCCATCCACTACGCCGCGGCAGGATCCTACCCCGAAAGCATCGCAGCGGACGTCTCGGGGCGACTGCTCTCCAAGTATTTTTTCCGTAGAGATGATAATTTCCAGATCTCGCGAACGATTCGGGAGATGGTGGTCTTCGCCAAGCACAACCTGATCAAGGATCCGCCTTTCACCAAGATCTCGCTGGTGAGCTGCCGCAACGTGCTCATCTACCTGCAGCCGGTACTCCAGCGAAAGGTGCTCGATGGGTTCGGCTTCTCCTTGACGAATGGCGGCCTCCTGGTTCTGGGGACGAGCGAAACCTCCGGGGAGGTGGCCGAAAACTGGGAGACCCTGGACACTAAGCTCAAAATGTACCGGAGCAAGGGCCATGGGCGAGCGCAACGGGATTTGGAGCTGCTGTCCACGGCCACGGATACCCGGGCCCGGGATCTGAGGGGACGTTTCTCCTCCATCCGAAAGAGTCTCCGGCAGCCGGACGAGGAGCGGATCCTGGAACGGTTCGTGGAAGCCCTGGCGCCAGACTATATTCCCTTGGCATTGATCGTAAACGAGCAACTGGAACTGCTCCATGTGCTCGGCGATGCCGAAGGCTTCTTCAAGCTGCCCACGGGCAAGCTGGTCAACGACATCACCCGGATGGCCCGCAAGGAACTGAGCATCCCCTTGGCCACAGGGATCGCCAAGGCCTTTCGCCAGGACAAGGAACTGCGCTTCTCGAATATCCGGCTTGGCGGTGAGAAAGGCACCCGAACGGTCGAAATGCTGATCCGGCCACTCCCCCAGTGGAGGAACCAGGAGCCTCTGGTGGCGGTATTCCTGGGAGAGACTCGCCGCAGCGATCCACCCGAAGGCACTCCTGCGGTGCTCTCCTACGATGTGTCGAAGGAAGCTGAACTCCGCATCCGGGACCTGGAAACCGACCTCCAGTTCACGCGGGAAAACCTCCAGGCCACCATCGAGGAACTCGAAACCAGCAACGAGGAATTG
>JAUYES010000382.1 GCA_030691225.1 Holophaga sp.
CGCCAACAGGTCCTTATCCAATAGATGGGTTGTCTTCACATTTTTCATAGCCCTGAGCATGCAGAACTTGATATCGGGGATGCTCTCGCGGAGTTGGGCGATGAGGGCTTTGATTTGGGCGCGGCTGGATTCCAAAACGGAGGCGCCGCACAAGGGGCAGCCACAAGGCACGATGGGGTAGCCCTTGAGCCAGGCGAAACGGCGCAGGTCTTCTTCTTCGCAGGTGCCCAAGGGGCGAATCACGGTATTGGCGCCGTCGTCGCTAACTAGCTTCAGCGGCATGGTGGAGATTCGGCCTCCATAGAACTGGTTGATGAGCAGAGTCTCGATCAGGTCATCCAGGTGATGCCCCAGGGCGATCTTGGTGTAGCCGTGGGTCTTGGCATGGGTGTAGAGCACGCCACGACGCAGGCGCGAGCACATGGCGCAGGGCGTGATTTCGGGTTTCTTGCGCACCATGAGATCGATGGGCGCGGGAAGAATGACATGGGGCACGCCGAGATTCTCGCAAACTTCGGCAATGCGGTCGGGGTTATAGCCTGGGAAACCGGGATCGATGGTGACGCCATGGACTTCGAATTTGATGGGGGCGCGCTTGCGTAGGGAAAGGAGCAGATCCAGGCAGACCCAGGAGTCCTTGCCGCCCGAGAGGCCCACAAGAATGCGGTCGCCATCTTGGATCAGGCTGTATTCACTAACGCAAACGCCTACCTTGCGGCGCAGGCGTTCTTCCAACTTGGGAAGACTCTTTAGATCTTCGGCTGTAGGGGGCAGGGCCAGGGATGGCAGAGCACAGGGATTGGACATGGGCGATCAGAGTTCGCAGGGCTTGCGGACACCACGACTGATCTGGTCTTCCACATCCTTGGTGTAGCTGGGGCAGGTGCAAGTGGGGCAGGCATTACTGCCACTTTCAACACACAGGTCCGCCAGGGAAACCGCATCCATGAAATGCGTGATGTGTTCAGAAAGCTGCTTCCATAGAAGGCGGTTCATCTTTTCATCGGCCTGCAGCGCCGATTGCGCACCCTTGGGATCTTCCTTGGCCAAGGCGTAGAAACTGCTATCGGTGAGACGCAGTACATCGCCGACACTGACCTGATTGCAGGGCCGGGTTAGGATGTAGCCGCCCTTGGGTCCGCGAACACTGGCCACAATGCCCGCCTTCTTGAGCTTGTTAAATATTTGCTCAAGAAAAGGAAGGCTCAGTTCCTGGCGCTGAGCGATCAGATGCAAGGGAACTGGCTGCCCATGACTGTAATGGGCCAGATCGAAGAGGGCTTGCATCGAATACCGTCCGCGTGCCGAAATCTTCAAGGGGAGCCTTCCATGAATGGGAAGGCTCCAGTCTAGAGTTCCTGATTGAATTGGTCAAGAATTGGAAAAACGGCGGCTCACATTCGAAGAATGCAGGCCGCCGCATCAAGAGGGTTAGTCCTCGTCCGCTTCTTTCTTGTGGTCGATGACAACCTCCACTGGTGTATCCAGGGGGTGTTCTTCCCGGTAGTGCTCGCGATTAACGCGGCCATCGAACCAAGCCCAGTTCAGGGGATAGACATCGGGGTCGAAGATCACAAAGTAGAAGTGCCAGACGATGATGGCCAGGGTGGCCAGGATGGCTTCGTAAAGGTGGATCGTGGTGGCAACGTCCACCATCCAGCGGGGCAGCCACTGCGTGACCCACATCTTGGCCCAAATCATCAGGCCCGTGACGCCCATGATGATGGTGCCCCAGACTAGGGCCCAGTATTCGGCCTTTTCGGCGTAGCCAAAGCGTTTGAACTGGGGCCGGGGTTGTTTGCCATCGTGGAAGTGGCGAAGGTTTACAAAGACATCGAAGAAATCTTTCTTTTCGGGCCACATATCCTTCACAAACTTGCGCCCATCGCGGGTGAAGAATATGAAAAAGACGTGGAAGAAGGATAGGGCGATCATCACCACGGCAGCTGCGCGGTGGCCGATGCGCCGCCAGACCTCACTGGCGCCAAAAATATCGCCCAGCCAGGATTCGGGGTATTTCAAGGCGAACCCGGTGAGTACCAGGTAGATGAAGCTGGTGGCCAATAGGCCATGCTGGATGCGGGCTACCAGATTCATGCGGACCACGGTGCGTTCGGGATCACGGTAGGCGTAGCGAGCCTTGCGCCACAGGGCGAACAGGTTGTGGGCCACCATGCCGCCGACCACCAACAGGATCATGCCGATGTAACCGCGCTTCACCCAGCTGTTGATGCGGTCGCCCAGGGTGGCCACTTCAGTGCCTTCGGAGTGGATTCGCCCGGAGGTGAATTTCTCGTTGGCGCCGGGGTGGCACTTGGCGCAGGTGTTCACCAGGTTGGCGGGATGCACGGAGGATTGGGGATCGGAGGAAGGCAGAATCTTATGGAAGCCGTGGCAACTGGCGCAATTGGCAGCCGTAGGCGAACCCAGCTTGGCCGCCAGGCCGTGATAGCTCTCGAAAAAGGTGGAAACTCGGTTGCCTGAAATATGAAGCTTGGAGTTCATGCGCTGGGAGGCGTGGCAACGGCTGCAAACCTGCTCGGTGATTTTAAGGGTAGCCTGGCCTTTGAGAGCCTCGAGTTGGTGATCCGAATGGCAGTCTACGCAGGTGGGAGCCTCTTTTATGCCCCGGGCCACGGCTTGGCCGTGGGTGCTTTCAAGAACGTCCTTCACGGCCTCTTCATGGCACACGCCACAGGTCTTGCCAAGGTTCTTGCGCGATACCGGCGAAGCGCCGTCCTGGGCACCAACGATATCGTGCTTGCTGTGGCAGTCGACGCAAGTGGGGGCGAATCGGCCAGCTCGTTTGGCGGCGGCATGGGCGCTGCTATTGAAGGTCTTCACGGATTCCTCGTGACAGCCCTCGCAGGAAACCGGCAGAACGGCTACTTTGCTGGGGTGATCGGCACCTGCAAGGTCAGAATGGCAACCCGTGCAGCCTTGCGAGGCATGGATGGAACCGCCAAATTTGGCCTTGTCCACATGTAGGTCTACCACTTCCCCGGCGGCATTTTTCTTAGTCATGCCCTTCTGGCTGTGACAGGCGAGGCAGGCCTTGTCTTCGTCGGAAAGTCCTTGTGCGCCTAGAGAGGCGGCAGCGAACAGCGTGAAGGCAATGGTTCTAAGCAAAATCTTCAACATGGTCAAGCACTCCATCCAATAGAGGATACCTGAATCCGAAATGAATTTTCGTTGACCTCAGTAAGTATTGTAAAGATTGTCTCGCTCCAGGGGTTCGAAACCAGCCTCAACGATCAATCGTTCCAGGTGACTTTTTGAAAGCCCCTGGGGAGTGGTAGCGCCCGCCAAATGGGCGATTTCCTCTTCAATGACCGTTCCATCAAGATCATTGGCACCGTAATTGAGCCCGATTTGGGCCAGGCCCTCGGTGATCATCACCCAATAGGCCTTGATATGCGGAACGTTGTCGAGCAGAAGGCGCGCCACGGCAACCTCGCGAAGATCCTGCGTGCCGGTTGTTTCATGAATGACATGGGTACGGCTCAGTTCGTTGTCCTCGATTTGGTAGGCCAGCGGAATGTAGGCCAAAAAACCGTTGGTGCGGTCCTGCAGCTCCCGCAGGCGTAATAGGTGATCTACCCGGTGCTTGGGCTCCTCAATGTGGCCGTAGAGCATCGTGCAATTGGTGGGGATGCCTTTGCGGTGGCAGAGCTCGGCCACGCGGAGCCACACGTCGGCCTCTTTCTTTCCAATGCAGATCTGTTCTCGAATGCCTTCGTCGAAAATCTCGGCGCCACCACCGGGGCAACTCTCCAAGCCAGCGGCCACGCAGCGATCCAGGAATTCCTCCACAGTGATGCCGGAAACACGGGCGTAGTAATCCATTTCCACCATGGTGAAGACCTTGAGATGGATTTCCGGAAAACGAGCTTTCACGGAGCGGAACAGATTTTCAAAGTAATCAATTTTGAGCTTGGGATAGTGGCCCGCCACCATGTGCAGCTCCCGCACGCCCAGGTTTTCGGGCTTTTCCAATTCACGAACAATGTCCTCGGCGCTCAAAACATAGGCCCGTGGATCGCCCGGCTTGGCCTGGAAGGCGCAGAACTGGCAGTGGGTATAGCAGATGTTGGTATAGGAAAGGCGCCGGCTCACTACGTAATAGGTTTTGAGTCCGTGCTTATGGAGCCGCACATAATGGGCCATGGCACCCAGGCCCGTCAGGTCAGGTGTTTCATAGAGCAGCAAGCCATCCTCAAAGCTCAACCGCTGACCCTGCAATACCTTTTCGCAAATAGGCAGCAATCGCTCATCAGTCAGGTAACGGTGTAGGGGTAGATTCAGGCCGGGCATGAGGTTCTCCGAAAATCAGTGTAACCGGCAGTCTTTTTTGGACGCTCTTAAACCCTTTGCTTGGACCAGGGCTCTATACCCACATCCGAGACACATCGGCCCTAATCCGGGGTCGAAGACATCAGGATGGAGGCATCCATGAGTCGCACTTCCCGTTCGCTCTATTTGACGTTGGCTGGGGTCGGGACCTTAGCTCTTTCGTTGGCCTGTGGAGGCAATGGGACTACCCAGATACAACAACCGAATCCGCCGGCGGCACCGGTCTCTTTCCTGGTCACCGATGCACCGACCGATACCTGGTCCAATATCGGCGTCATCATCCGCAAGGCGATTCTGATTCCCGTGGGTGGCACCATTGCTCAGGGCGTCACTGTTTACGATGGCACGGGTGATACCACCA
>JAUYES010000384.1 GCA_030691225.1 Holophaga sp.
CCGCGCCAGAGCGAAATCCGCAGCGATTTGTTTGCTAATGCCATAGCGGCCTTCGAGCTGCCATCGCGCCCCCGCATTGTGCGGATCGATTCCCACCAAGCGGTATTGCAAGGCACCCTTGGGCGTTTGGCTTTCACTCACATCGAAGCGGACCACCTCTTCTCGCCGTTGTCCTTGAGGGCCATAGAAAACCAGACGAAAATCATTCAGGCCGTAATAGAGGTTCACGTTCATGAATGCAAACCGGCCATTGGGGCGAGCGGCCTGAAAGGCCAGCAGGGTTTGATTTCGATACAACTCCACTTGCCATCCCGGCGCCAAATCCCCTTGAAAACTGTGTCGATCGAACGTGTTTCCCCGCATCAGTGGAAAGTTGGTAAGCAGCGCACCCGTTCCCGCATAGGCCTGGGCCACCAACTCGAGACCAGGGTTCAAAACTTCCCCAAAGGCAACCTCCGTTGCATGCAAGGATCCCAAAAGTTCACCATTGGGGTCCCGTCTGCCCATGGTCATCCAGAATTCAGAGAACCCACCTTGGGCATTCGCCACGGCATAGACACTGGAGGAAAGTCCCAGCAGATCTCCAGTGGCAAAGGTTGTGCTCTGCACATGTACGTGTCGTTCCAACTCGGCCTGCGAGGGCGTTGTGAATCGAAGCGATTCATCCAAAAACGGGATTTCCAAGGCTTGGTAGGGATCTGAAAACCGCGGAAAGATTTGCACCTTGGCTTCGGACCGGGCTTGGCCGGCTTCCCGTTCCCGCGTCCAGCGCAGTTGCAATGGCAAAAACTCGCGTGGTGTCACGGTGACCATGGCGGTGCGTTTTACGATGTCGAGCCCCAGCGGCAGCCACGTGGCAAGAAGGCTGGAATCCACGTAGATATCATCGGCATGGAGTTCGATACGAGCAGGATCGATGGAACGTCGAGCGCCCTGGATCTCCACGAAACCGGCCCGAACATCTAAGCGAAAGCGGCGCGCTTCATCGATGACAAAGCCTTCAGCCAGACCCATGACGGGGTTCACCTGCACCGCTAGGTCTAGCACACGGCAGAGTTCCCCCAAGGGGAGGAGGAATCCTCCTCTTCGGGGAAAGGCCGGAAAAGCTTGACTGAGGATGGTTTGATCCAAACGGAGGGCGAAGATCCAGACATCCTCCTCCGCGCGAATCACTTCGGTGTCCTTCGTTTCTGTCGGGGGTGGCGGGCTGAAAGTTCCCTCGGCACGAAGGTAAGACCCGATCAGGAAAACGTTCAGCAACGCTCGCCGGAAGGGAAGATTCCATCCCAGCGAATCGTCCTTTGCGTTCATCAGGGAAGGTCGAGGATTGCCTCGCCCAGGCCCTTACCACCTTCGGTGGGAGGCAGCGAAAAAGTCACCTTCAAACGGCCACCACGATAGGTTGCTGCACCCTTGAGGGCCGCGAGCGGCATCGCTATTTTTCGCGTGGTATTAGGCACATACACCGCCACACCCGAGGCTTCGGCCACGGTGATGGTGGCACCGCCACGCGGGGTCCAGGTCACCTTCAGATCACCGAACACCGATTGGTTGCCCTGACGATCCAGGTGAAAGCGCAGATTGGGAGACGTGGAGTCGAAGGTGAGCCCCGTGAGCGTGGTCTTCGCCGAAGTCTCGCCCTGGTGAACAATCAGAGGAATGGCCAAACCGTAGACCGGAATCAGCTTCACCGAAATCCCTTTGGCTCGTTCACCCTGGATAGGTTCCTTGGAAGCTTCGGCCGTGGGCGGAATGGCTCGGAACATCATGTGGATCCGGTATTCTCCGGGCGGTAGCCCAGCGGGTTTGCGCACTTGCAGGCGAATGGTCTGAGCCTCTTTGGCTCCCAGGGTGACTTCCCGGGGTGAGAAGCGAATCAGGCTCGGCAGGTTCACCGCACCAGGCGTCTTGTCCAAAGGCACTTCCATCAAACCGCCATCCTCGTCCATTTCCATCCGCACCAAGGAAATGCGGTAGGTAGCCTCACTGGCACCAATGTTGGACAGATTCAGGGCGGCCGTACGTTTTCGCATATCAAAAACCACGCGACTGGGGGAGACCAGAAGATCGCCTGGCCCTTGAGCCGCAGTGAGCGCAGGTGCAACCACGGGTTTGGGTGGTTTGGCCTCGGCCCGATTTAGTGCAGGGACCAACCCCACAAGCAGGAAAATACTTAAGGTCGCGGTGGTGTGGTGCATGGAGCCTCCAATTGGTTCACCCAGGGGGCGAGTTTTCATTTAGGAATTGCCGATCAGTTGTAGGCCACCGTGACGCTGAAGGTGCCTGTATAGTCACCATCCACTTGGTTCGCTCCAACGACCAAGGTGCCTCCCACCTTGAAGGAAAGCGTTGCGCTGCTGGCATTCGGGAGCTGACTTGTGAAGGGCGCAACAAGGGCAACGGTGCCCACGGCTGCGGTAAAGGCATTTAGCGCCATGGCTGTCCCAGGGCCCGTCAGCGTCACGGTCCCATTGGCGGGCAGCGTGATCGCAAAGGAAGCACTCCGCTTGCCGCTCACCTTGAGCACAGCGGAGTTGGTGGGGCTCAAGGTACCCAACACTAAGCCACCCGTGGTGGTGCGAATATCTGTTGCCGGATCCAGAATCACATTCCCACCGGTGACATTGGCAAATACATCACCAAAGATCAGGCCCGAGTTGGTCAGGGCCACAGAAATGGGCACATAGATTCGGGCCGTGGCCGGGACATTGCCTGCCGTTGCTGAGGAAGTCTGGGCAAACGCCATGCCTCCGACAATCAAAGCGACACCCAACAAAAGTCGGGAAAGAGTTCTCATGGAAAGCTCCTGATTGAAGTCCGTGTCTCCACGGAGGTGGGTGCACATCTGCCGAAGGACTTAGGCGATCCACTCCAAGTGCATCAATCGAACCAGTGTTTATCTCTTCTAATTGCCACACTTGAAACACAAATAAAGTCACTAAAGGGTCAACATCAATCATTGTGAATGAGGAAATTAGTCAAATTGATCGCGTTTCCCCTCGGCATCATTCGGAAAGGCGGCATCGCTGCCAACGCCTGCACCAGAACCCACGAGTGTGCTGGTGCTGGATTCCACGAATCACGTCAGAGCGCCGAGACAAAACCCAAAACAGCCGCAGAGCAGCGCGTTCAGTAGTGTTCCATTTAGGGTCTGAATATTGCTACTGGAAGCACAGGGATGCGTAGCCAAGTTTTCGGCATTCACGATGTCCCATAACAAAAATTTCAACCCGTGAAGACAGGTGGCCTATGGCGCATTCACTCTGGGGATTCGGGAACCGCCCACCCCACGAGAAGAGAAAACACTTGGGAATCCTGGTCCTATTGGCAGCTCTATCTGGCGCCAGTTGTACCAGCAATCGGGATCCGGTCATGGCATGGGGCGGCGCGGTCGATCCACTGGACCGCACCCGTCCCCAGGTGCTATTCACACTTCCGGCCACCGCCCAACCTCCCGTCGGGGGCGTGTACGTGGGCACCACCATTGCCGCAACCTTCACCGAAAGCATGGCCCCGGCAACCCTCAACCCCGCCACCTTCACCGTAACGGGGCCATGGGGGATGGCCGTTGGAGGGTCGATCACCTACCTTCTCCGCACCGCCACCTTCACGCCCACCTTCAGTCTTCCGGGTGAAACGATCTTTACCGTCACCATCACCGAGGCCACAACGGACTTGGCCGGTAATGGACTATCTGGGAATCAAGCTCCCCTGCCCTTGCCAAGCAGCTACATCTGGACTTTCACCACCGGGCCGGCAGCGGTTCCGATTCCTTTAAGCCTGGGCATGGTGCAGGCATTCGGGCAGCTCCAAGCATCGGCCGATGGGTCCATCCGAAACGATGTCGTTGCAGGGGAACCTGTGCCCGCTCGCCCGGCCTTCGATCCGTCGCAAACGGTGCAGCTGCGTCATGGATTCCACCTTCCACCTGCTCGCTGATCCAACCCGAGTTCACCTGTCCTGTTTCCTTTCCCTATGACTCAAAGGCCCTACCCATGCGACATTTCTTAATTACACCTACCGTAGCCATGATCATCGGCCTGTGCGCCGGGAACGCTCGACCCGCCCAGGCTCAGCAAGTAGTGGATGCTGTCCCAGTACCCCAGGTGGCCTACCAAGGCCGCTTGGTCGAAGGCCTCACGCCGGTTACCGGCACCAGGATCTTTACCTTTTCCATCCTCGATCCTACGGGATTGGAGCTCTGGCATTCCGGCAATCAAACGCTCACGGTTGATGCCGGACTCTATGGCGTAGTGCTTGGATCGGCAGGGATGCCTTCCATAACGTCCGTGGCCTTCAACCGCGCCAATCTTCGCCTACGAATCACCGTCACGGGCGTGACCATGACACCGGATGTTGAAATCATCCCTGCCTTCCAGGCCCGCAGTGCCTGGGAGCTGATAGGCGCCTTCCACGGCGATATCGGGGGCACCCAGAACGCGACCTTGGTGATGAACCTTCAGGGCACTCCCTTGGACCTAACCACCTCGCCGCCCACCCCAGGCCAATCCCTGGTATTCAATGGAACCACGTGGATTCCATCCTCATTGGTGGGGACGCCAGGCACACCCGGAGCCGAAGGCCCAGCCGGACCCACCGGTGCCACGGGCCTCCAAGGCCAGGCTGGTTCCATGGGACTGACCGGAAGCCCCGGCCCAGCGGGTGTGAATGGCTTGAATGGCTCGAACGGCACGACCACCCTGAATGGCGCAGGAAGCCCCATTAGCACCAACGCGGGCGGAAGCCTTGGGGATTTCTATTTCGATACCCTCAACCACCTCCTCTACGGCCCCAAGCTGGGCGCAACCTGGGTAGGAATGGTTGGGGTATCCCTCATTGGACCCATCGGTGCAACGGGATCACAGGGCCTCATCGGATTAACTGGCCCCATTGGTGCCACGGGGTCGCTGGGCCTGATCGGCGTCCCTGGCACCACGGGCGCGACCGGTGCCACAGGTTCCCAGGGACTCATCGGATTGACCGGACCCACCGGCGACACCGGGCCGCAGGGCCTCATCGGCGTCCCTGGCACCACGGGCGCGCCCGGTGCCACAGGTTCCCAGGGGCTCATCGGATTGACCGGACCCACCGGCGACACGGGGCCGCAGGGCCTCATCGGATTGATCGGACCCACCG
>JAUYES010000388.1 GCA_030691225.1 Holophaga sp.
CCATCCAGGAGGGCTTGCCAACACCAAGCGCGAAGTTCGTCTTCTTTTTTTCCTCGCCGATCGGCTTGGACATCCTTGCTGCCGTGCCGGAGAAGGGATATCCAAGCGCGGTCTGGTGTCGGGGTGAATCCTGGTAAGGGCTCGATAGACGGCCCGAATTTATCAGATACCCAGGACGCCTGGGGCCACTGGCCGTTGCGGCCACCCAGAAGCCACGCCTGAGAAATGGAAGCAAGAACCCAAGCCAAATCATTCCATCTTCGTCCGCGCCCCAGATTCCAGGGAGCCTTCCAGGAACCGAGCCATGGGGCCCGTAAGCTCATCCCAAGCCATCCAACATGGCATCCCAGGTTTTCCAGAAACTCGGGAAGGTTTTGGCCACACATCCAGGGTCAATCAGGTCGCCCCCGCGTCGAAGGGCTCCTACCGCTGCGGCGAAAGCCATTCGATGATCATTGCGAGGATTGAAGGGAGGCCTGGAACCCTTCGTTGATCCAGGACGAATAAGAAGGGCGCGCCCATCGATCATTTCGGCGTGTCCGCCCAGCCAGCGAACCAGTTCAGCGCTTGCGTCCAGTCGGTCGCATTCCTTAAAGGGAAGCGTCTCAAGCCCGGTGAGTTCCGAATCTCCCGGCGCCAGGGCCGCGGTCGCAGCCAGCACCGGGGCCAAGTCGGGGCATTGGGTTAGATCCGCCTGGATTCCTCGTTTGAGGGTCCCCGAGAGAACCAAGGTGTCCTGATCCCAGGCCACCTTGCATCCAGCTGCTTCCAAAATCTTCAGAAGGTTTCGATCGCCCTGAGCATCCTGCGGATCGAGAGGCTGAATGCGAAGGGTGCGCCCAGTGACGGCGGCGGCACAAAGGAAGGCAGCTGCGCCACTCCAGTCACCCGGAAGGGATAAGCTTTGGGCCTTCAGGCAACCGCCGGGAATGGTCCAGGATGTGGCCTCTATGTTGGACTAACACCCGAAGCGAGCTAGCCAATGAGCACTAAGGCCCAGATAGCTTTCGGAGGCTGCGGTTCCAGCCCAGCGAATGGTACCTCCGTCGGTTAGTCCAGCCGCAGCCAGGGCCAATCCTGAGAGAAACTGACTGCTCAGGGCGGCATCGATTTGAAGGTCCAGTCTCTGAGGTGTGTGAGAAGTCGGATGGAGGATTCCCCCATGCGCCAAGGCTTTCCAATGAACACCGAGCGGTTCCAGTGCTTGCAAAAGGGGGGTTAACGGGCGTTCGAATAGTCGCGGTTCCCCGGAAAAGCGCACAGGTTTTTTTGATTGCAAGGCCAACCAAGGCAGCAGAAACCGCAACGTCGTTCCAGAGGCTCCAAGCCAAAGCGTTGCATTCGCTGCTGGTATGCCCCCACCGCAGATTTCCCATCCATCACCCGCGACCGCCACGTGAATGCCAAGAGCCCGAAGAATTTCACGCATCCATCGGGTGTCACTGGCATCAAGCCCGCCCCGGAGCCTTGATGTTCCCGGGCATTGGGCGGCAAGCAGCAAGGCCCGGTTCGTAACAGACTTCGATCCAGGCACGCAAACTTCCCCCATGGGCCTTCCGGGGGGAAGAGGGTTGGTTCTTAACGAGAAAACCCTGGCTTCATGGTTTGATGGCGGATCGGAATACACCTGTCGCCGCGAGTTCTAGCGCGCGTCCACGAACGGAATACTCTTTGTTGTGTTGGTTGTTAATGGATAGGTGTAGAGGCCAAAGAAGTCAATTTTCCGGGTGTAGTTGACGTGGACAGTGCAGGTGCCAGCCATCGCATCTCCCGATTTTTTGACGACAACTGCCCCGGGAGCCAAGGCTTCGGGAATATCAAGTTCCTTAATTTTTTGGCGAAGTTGAAGTTCAATCGTTGCCTGGGGGAGGATTCCGGCTCTTGCCGCGACGTCATCGACGGCACTAGAAAGCTCATTATTTGAGTACAGCACCGGTATAGCCTTAATTCCCACTGCGCCTAATATGGCAAGCACCAAAAGGCTCACAATGCAGCCGACCTTGCCTTCACCGCGTTGGTTCAGAGTGTTTCGCATGACTATCTCCTGGGTGAATCAGAGTTTGAGGTCATCCAAGGCCTGTCGGGCCAAGGGTGCGACAAGAGGTCCTTCGGGGCCAAATAGCGTAGCTTGCGGGTATTTTAGGGCTTGGGTGAACGCTTGAATCGCTTCGGGAGTGTAGACATTTCCCAAACGTAGCAGACAAAGACCGGTGTAGTAGTCCAAGGTTCCCTGACTTACGCCTTTGGTTTCCATGACACGTGCATCCCGCAGCACTTCCATCGCCTTATCGAAGGAGCGAAAGTGCATGAGGGCGAGGGCCTGATTTAACCGGAGGAGGCCAGCCTCATCGCCCTTAGCGCCCAAGTAGCGCAAGCGAAGCTCTGCCAATAGGAAGGGGTAGCAGAGATTGGAGGCATTCAGGGGTATTTCAAGGGCCTGCTGGGTTATGGGTAGTTGAAGGGTGGCGTCGCCCTGGGACAGGTCCACGCGTCCGCCGGTGGTTTCAGTCAAGGCCTTTTGGAATTCCGCTACCGTGCCGATGGCTTTGCCATTGACCTGAAGAATAGCCTTAGCCGTCTTGATTCCAGCCCGGGTTGCATCGTCATCGGCCTGCATTACCCAAGGACCGGATTCGTTCGGAAGGTCCAGAAGATGGACCCCGATCCAAGGTTGCCATAGTCTTGGCAACTGATTGAGTCGACCTGCCAAGGCTTCGAGAGGGTCTTGCTCCAAGGGTTTGACGATGCTGCGGTCTTCCTCGCCTTGAAGGGTGGAGACAATCAGTTCCACCTCGTGGATGGGTTTGCCGGGAATGGGGCGAGCGAGAAGGGTGAGTTCAGCTTCCTTGGAGAGTTTGATGCGAGCCAAGGCAGCCTGAGGCGTCTCGCCCGGCGCGGGAAGCATGTAAGCAACTGATTCAAGTCGATTGCCCAGCGTCTCTAAGAATCTCTGAAGTCGATCCCGCCCCGCAAATTCATCGGCGCCCTCCAGGCCCAGAAAAACCATCCGAGCCTTGGGATGAGCGTTAACCGCAATGGATTTGCCTTCGGCAATTTCGATTCGTTGACTGAAGCCACCGGCGGGGAACCGAATCTTGAGATCATAGCTCCCCGTGCAAACCTGAAGATCCTTGGCGGGTAGGGAACCATGCGCGGTTCCATTCAAATAGAGTTCACCGCCAGGGCTCGTGGAGTTGACGGTAAGCAGTCCTCGGCTCGGTTCAAGAAGATAGGCTTCCAGCAAATGATCTTGAAAGGGGGCCGCGTAGGTTGCATCCAACTCGATTCGACGAGTCTTAAAGCAGGGTGCTTGCAGTTCCAGCGTGTGCGTTCCGGCCGAGAGACCATCCACCACCAAGGGCCCAGCGAGTTGTTCGAGCGTCACCCCTGCCTTTTCGGCGAGGGGGCGCAGTTCCGGCGCAGCTTGTCCGGATGTTTTCCCTAACGACTTTCCATCGAGAAGAACTTCCACTCCGGTCGGCACAGTGTAGAGAGTCACCGTACTGGAAGTTCGAACAAGCTTTAGTTCGATGGTCTTGGCTTCCTTGAGAACAAGATCGATCTGTTGCTCGGCAGACTGAAAGCCCGCTTTGGCATAGGTGATCCGATGGTTGCCAGGGGAAAGAAACAACAAGGGGGCAGTCTGCTGACGGGGGTGCCCATCGATTTGGAGAATGCCGCCCTCGGGCTCCAGTGCAAGCTTCACGCGCACGAGTTTGCTGGCGCGAAGACCGTCGAAAAATGTTACGAGGCGAGCGCTGGTGATGCTGCGGTCTAATTCGAAATCGGGATTAATTTCCAAGAGCGATTCCAAATGTTTGTTTGCTCGCGCCTTTCGAGTGGGACTGCCACCATCCAGTACAGCCAGCCAATTGTAGGTTTCGCTAAGCACGGAAAGCCATTCACGCGTATGGAGCTTCCCTTTTGGTTCAAGTGCGCTGAGAACTTGCTCGAACTTGGCGGTGGAACCATCCCGGTCGCCATTGGTTCCCCACAACACCTTGGCCTGTTGAAAGGTTTCTTTCAGGGCCGGATCTTGAGCGAAGGCAGATGCCCCGAACAGAACGGCGGTGGCGATAAGGGAAGTAAGGAATCGGACGCAGCGCATGGGCATCTCAGTTCACCCGGATCAGCAGGTCATTGGAGCGATCGGCCAGGATGATTCCTCCCTGCCGGTCCAAGGTGATTGCACGGAATTTGCCATTGAGCCCGAGATCCTTGAAGGTTGCGAAGCGCAGCAGGCCCCCGTTGGGGCCCCACAAAACCACACCTTCAAAATCGCCATCGACAATGGCTGCAACATGTCCAAGTGGGTCCGTGTTCAGGGCGAGCACGTTTTTGAAAGGCGTGGGCAGATCCTTTCCGTAAGGCACCGTTAAGCGAGGCAGGCCTGCGTTGTCCAGGAACAGCAGGCTGCGGTTAGCGTCCGATGCGACTACGGCGCCACCGGTGGGCAGGCAGGCCATGGCGCTGACAGAGGGAGAGGGTAGATTGCGGATGGCTCCGTTGACTTCGATTACGAAAATGGAGGTGGATTTCGAGTCGCTTACCCAGAAATTTTGCCAAGGATCTTGAAAAATACCGGTGGGAGCGGAAAGGTTCAGCACGGGGATGGAAGGCACATTGGCCGCCGCGTTGATGCCGGCCTTGGTGCTGAGCAGGAGAGGTGTGCCATCCGAGAGCACGGCCATGGCCTTGGCATTCTTGGTGATGGTTCCAGCCGCAGTCAGATCATTCCCTTTTAAGACAAAGGCTTGATCCAGATCATCCTGAAAAATGACAACCTCGCCATTGGGGCTGGTGGCCAGCAAGGTGGGGGTCTTGAGCCACTTGGTTTTTCCCTGAGGCCAAGGACCTTCGGAGCGCAGCGGGGGCTTTTGAAGACGGAATTTGACACGCTGCGCAATACGCCAAGTGGCCTCCTGGGCTTCGGGGCTCTTGGGGAACTGGTTCCGGAGGTTTTGGAGGATGCGTAGGCAGCCTGGAAGGTCGCCCATCAGGTCGAGCATTTCTGCGGTTTGGAATTGAGCCTTGGGTGCCGTGGCTGAAGTTGGGTCGAGGCGGAGGGCATCCGTGAAGTGTTGAAGCGCACGAACCCACTGTCCTTGCAGCTTGGCGGAGAGCCCCAGGTGATACCGTGCAGTCTGTAAGGCGGGGTGATCGGGGAATAGGTCCACCACTCGGTTGAATTCCCCGATGGCCTCGCGCAGGTCTTGCGGCTTCCTGGCTTGGGAGGCCAAGATCTGCCCGCGCAGAAGCATGGCGTCTGCCGCCCAGGGAGTCTTCATGTGCTCTGTCTTTATGCGTTCGAGGATGGGCAAAGCCGCGCTGGCTTTTTGCTCTTGGTCCAACTGGTGGCGTGCCATGCGCAGCAAAGCTTGGGCGGCAAAGGGTGACTTGGGGGCTTGCTGCAGGAGCTGGCCCCATGTTTCGAGAGCTTCCGCATAGGCCTTGGTGGCGTAAGCCCTCTCTCCTGAGCGGAAGAGTCGTTCGGCCATTTCTCCATCTTGGGCCCCCAGCGAAACGAAAACCGCCAACACTAGGAAGGCGGAGCGTATCCGGGAATGAGACAAGGGCATGGGGGCCTCAGAGAAAAGGAGCTAGAAAATGATTATTATTGGCGAAAAGATTAACCCGGATTTCGAGTAAAAGCATAGA
>JAUYES010000396.1 GCA_030691225.1 Holophaga sp.
GCCGAACACCTGTTCTGGGCTCATGTAGGCCGGTGTTCCCACTGAGATACCGGCTTCGGTTTCATGGGTCAGCGTGAAGGCTTGGACCGTGGCGTTGGTCGAAGGCAATGGGTTGCGTTTGGCGACGCCAAAATCCAGCACCTTCAATACTCCATCGGGAGTCAGCACCAAATTATCCGGTTTAATATCCCGATGGATGACGCCCTTGGAATGAGCGTGGTGCAGGGCCTTGCAGGCCTGAATGGCCAAGTTCAGCAGGCCCGCGACTCCCATGGGCTTTCCAATGGAGCTCGCAAGGCTTTGGCCTTCCACATATTCCATGGCGATGAAAGGCACGCCTTCCACGACCCCCGCCTCGTAGACGACCGCGATATTCGGATGCTGAAGCTGACAGGCGGTCTTGGCCTCGGCGATCAGAGCCCTGCGTCGATCTTCGTCGTCACCCTTGAGGATCTTGAGAGCCACCACCCGCTCAAGCCGAACATCCACAGCCTTCCACACGCGCCCCATCCCCCCCTCACCCAAGAGTTCGAGGAGTCGGTAGGAGCCGAATAGAGAGTTAGGAAGTTCCACGGGAGATATCGCCAAAATCCCATTGTATGCCAGGCTAGAACGATGCGCCGCCTGACCGCCCCATGTAGTTTCAAGCTGCGAGAAAAAGCATCCGTCTTCCTGACAGAATTGCATCCCGCCGCCTCTGCCGAAGACCGCTCCGCGATTCTGACTCGACTGCGGAAGCGAGATTTCGATGCCACCCATCATTGCTCGGCCTGGCGAGAAGGAGCCCCTCTGCGTGCCCAAGGGGCCGATGACGACGGTGAACCCTCCGGCACCGCCGGGCCGCCCATGCTGCGCGTATTGGAAGGAGAGGACCTCACGGATCTCCTGGCCGTTTGCATTCGCTGGTACGGAGGCACCAAGCTCGGCACCGGAGGCCTGGTGCGCGCCTACACCGAAGGCCTTCAGGGCGCGATTGCCGAAGCCAAGATCCAAAGCCTTTTCACGGAAATTCGCATCCTGAGAACTGGGCAGATCCTAGTTGCCACCGAGCAGGCACATTTGCCCTTTGCGGTGCTAGGTGCCTTTCCCGAGGTCGAAATACTGCATCAAACGTTCGAGGGAAGCCTTGCCACGCTGCATTTTCAGCTGCCCCCGAAATATGCCGAAGCCCTAGAGCTGGCGTGGCAAGAGCGCAGCCGGGGTGGCATCGTTAGGTGGGAATAGGCAACAGACCAATTCGTCGGTTATCCCCGCGTTCGCCGATTTCTCTGGACTGTTCGCCGAATGGGCATAGCCGCTATGAAGAGGCCCCCGTAGCTTGATTACAGGAGGCAAATGATGCGCGACCACTACGAACGAAAGACCCACTTCACCACCAAACTGGTGATTGGATTACTGTTTATGGCCTTTGGGGTGGCCTTCTTGCTCCATAACCTCAACATCCTAGATGCGGACCGCAGCCTGCGCTTCTGGCCGCTGGCGCTGGTGGTTTTGGGAATCGAGCGGCTCTTCAGCCGGGGTTTCCTCCGGGCCACGGGCGGGCATGTGCTGATCCTCGTGGGAGCGTGTCTTCAACTGGCCTTCCTGGAAAGGGATTACCTGCTGGAAACATGGTGGCCCCTGGGGGTCGTCTGGCTCGGCTTGATCATCACCCTTCGCGCACTGTGGCCTAAACCAACCCCTGCACCGATCCAAGATTCTTTCTGTCAGGATTCCAACGAGAGGCTGTCATGAACCCCGAAACCGAACCCCGCGCCAGTCGCCTAGTCACTCCCGCCCTCGTCGTTGGCATCGCCATCGTCGTGTTGGGTCTGGGACTCCTCCTCGAAAATCTCAATTTCGAATACGCGCATTACATCTTCAAGTTCTGGCCCCTAATCCTGGTGGTATTAGGCCTTGTTAAACTTAAGGCCTGCCATGGGACCTGCGTGGGTGGCTACCTTCTCACTGGGGCAGGCTTGATCCTGCTTCTGTAGACGATGGGCGGCCATAATGTGGACGTTTTGATAGTCCCCTTGATTCTCACGGGTGTCGGCATCTTCATCATGCTCAAGGCCCTCAAGCAGCACCGCCGAGTCCCGGAAGAACTACAGCAAAGTGAAGGCTTTTTGCGCGGCAACGCTATCTTTAGCGCCTTCAAGCACCGCCATCAAGCCCAGGCTTTCCGAGGTGGCGAACTCACTTCCATCTTCGGCGGCTTCGAAGTGGATCTCCATAACGCCATGATCGAAGGCCCCTCCGCCCGACTGGATACCTTCATCATGTTTGGCGGCGGCGAGATCCGAGTACCCGAAGGTTGGGAAGTGCTGGTGCAGGCCACGGCCATCTTCGGCGGCGTCAATGACAAGACCATTCCCACGCCATCCACTGGCGAGGCTCGCCCCCGGCTCGTAATCACAGGCTTGGTGCTCTTCGGCGGCATCGAAATCCGACACTAAGCCATGCACCCAATCCTCAAGAATCGCGCGCGGCTGGGGACCTACCTTCTGGGGTGGGTCCCCATCGCCGCGCTCTTGGCAGCCCAAACGGCTGTGAAAGAAACGCCCTTGCCTGCCGCCTTGATCCTTGGCTTGGTTGGGGCCTATTTGGCCGCCGTGCTATACCTTTCCTCCTTTTTTCTTTGTCGAGCCTTGCCCATTGCCACTTCCCGCTCCAGCACCTTGATCTCTACTTGGCTGGCGGCCTCTCTGGTCATGGGCACCCTCTGGACGGTAGTTATGTTTTTCGTCCTGAAGCAGTTGGGACGGGTCTACCCCGCTCTTTCATCCTTGGGGGAAATCAATGTCGTTACGCTTCTGGTATCGGGGACCATCGGTTGCATTCTCTACATCCTGACCGTGGCGCTGCACTACCTGTTGATGACCTTGGAGCAACGGCAGGAATCCGAACGCACCGAGCAAGAGTTGCGCGTGCTGGCCCGTGAAGCCGAACTCAAGGCCTTGCGGGCTCAACTAAATCCGCATTTTCTTTTCAATAGCCTCAACTCCATCAGCGCTCTCACCACCCTGGACGCCAAGCGGGCCCGGGAGATGTGCGTGCTGCTTTCGGATTTCCTGCGCAAAAGCCTGAAGTTGGGTGAGCGCACCACGGTGGCGCTCTCAGAAGAACTGGACCTCGTAAGAAACTACCTAGCCATCGAGCAAATTCGATTCGGGAGCCGCCTCGCCATCGAATGGAAGGTAGACCCCGCCGTGGCCGATGTGGAAATCCCCACGCTGCTCCTGCAGCCTCTTGCCGAAAATGCCATTAAGCACGGCATCGCCCAGGTGATGGAAGGCGGCACCATAGGCATATCCGCCGCTTTGAACGGCGAGTTCGTGGAAATCCATGTCAATAATCCCGTTGATGCCGACGCTGAAGCGCCTCAGGGCCTCGGGCTCGGGCTCAAGCAAGTGAAGCAGCGCTTGCTCGGTCGGTACGGAGGCCGAACCTTTTTCGAAGCCAAGATTCGGGAGGGCCGCCATGACGTGGTGTTGACCTTCCCTCAACATGCCCAGGAGATGCAGTCATGAGCGAACGCACCTATACCGCGCTGATCGTGGATGATGAGGATCTGGCTCGGGCCGTGGTGCGCGAGCACCTGGCAGCCCATCCCGAAATCCAGATCATTGCGGAATGCTCCAATGGGTTTGATGCCGTGAAGGTTGCCACGGAAATGAAACCCGATCTGATGTTTTTAGATATCCAGATGCCCAAGCTGGATGGCTTCGAGGTGCTGGAACTTTTGGATCCCCAACCCACAGTTATTTTTGTCACCGCCTACGACCAGCACGCCCTGAAGGCCTTCGATGTCCATGCCGTGGATTATCTACTCAAACCCTTCGGCCTCGAACGCTTTGAGGAGGGCCTGCAGCGTGCCAAGGCGCGATTGAGTTCCGGTGAACCCTCCAAGGTTCAGGCCACGGATCTTTCCGCTTCAGCCAAGAGCGATTGGCCCCTGGACCGCATCGTCGTGCGCGATGGCACTAAGGTGACCCTCATTCCCTTGGCGAAATTAGACTTCATCCAGGCCCAGGACGACTACGTCTTGTTGAAGACGGCCGAAAAAGGTCTTTTGAAACAGCAAACCCTATCGAGCCTGGAATCCCGCTTGGATCCCAAACGCTTCCTGCGCATCCACCGCAGCTTCATCATTCAAATGGATCGATTGGCGCGCCTGGAACAGAGTGAAACCGAAAGCTGGGTGGCCGTGCTAGTCGATGGAACGCGGTTGCCCGTTTCCAAGAGCGGCTACGCGAGGTTGAAGGATGTTTTGGGGGAGGGCTGACGGGCTCCGAACCGAATCAAATTTCGATTTGATTTTTTTCCTCAACACCCATAAGCCCATGCCTCCCTCAATGACTACGCTTGCGCGTTGAGCATTATTTGATATTGTGAACACTCTTCAATCTTCCTTTGGCTGGATTCAGCCAAGGCCCCGGCCATCCGGGAACAGGAGTGATTCAAATATGAAATCTCGCTACCAACACGCCATCACCGCCACTCTTGCCCTGCTCGTGGCAGGCGCCTTCGCGCCCCACGCCCAGGCGTCCGGCTTCCAGCTCCGGGAACAGAGCCCCAGCGCCCAAGGCAATGCCTTTGCGGGCGTCAGTGCCAAGGGCTTCGATATCAGCAGCATGTTTTTCAACCCCGCCACCATGACTCAGTTTGAAGGTTTCCAGATCGTCGCCGGCTTCAGCTACGTGGCGCCCAAGGCTGAACTCAATAACGGATCAGCCACTCGTGCTTCCTACTCTGGACCCCTTGCACCGTTCGCGGCCTTTGGGGGCACCACCATCAATGGCCCCGCTTC
>JAUYES010000414.1 GCA_030691225.1 Holophaga sp.
ACCGAAAACGCCCTGGTCGAGCTCAAGGCCGAGATTCAAGCCGAGATCGACCAAGCCTGGGAGCGGGCCGAGAATGCCCCGCCCCCCGATTCCGGCAGTTATTACCGCTATCTCTACAGCGAGGACGTGGATCCGACGTCGGCCGCCTTCGATACCGAGCACAGCGCGCCGGATCCTTCCGGCCCCCAAAAAACCATGATCGATCTCATCAACATCACCCTGAAGCAGGAGATGGAGCGGGATCCCAAGATTCTGGTGTTTGGCGAAGACGTGGCCGATGCTACGCGGGAAGAAATCCTGACCGAAGTAAAAGGGAAGGGCGGTGTCTTCAAGGCGACTCATGGCCTGCAAAAGGCCTTCGGTAGTAGCCGTGTGTATAACTCGCCCCTGGCCGAAGCCACCATCATTGGTCGCGCTTTGGGCCTAGCGGGCCGTGGCTTCAAGCCCGTGGTGGAAATCCAGTTCTTCGATTACATCTGGCCCGCCATGCAGCAACTGCGAGACGAACTGGCCAATTTCCGCTGGCGCTCCAACAACGATTACAAGGCTCCCATGGTGGTGCGCGTGCCCATTGGTGGCTACCTGATGGGTGGCGCCATGTATCACAGCCAAAGCGGGGAAAGCATCTTCACGCATATTCCAGGATTGCGCGTGGTCTATCCCAGCACTGCGCTGGATGCGGCCGGATTGCTGCGCACGGCCATCCGCTCCGATGATCCGGTGTTGTTCCTTGAACCCAAACACCTCTACCGCCAGATCCATAACAAGGGCGTGGATCCCGGCCCAGAGTTCATGATTCCCTTTGGCAAGGCGCGCACCGTGCGCGAAGGCACGAGCCTTTCGCTGATCACTTACGGCAGCACTGTGTATCGCGCTGTGCAGGCCGCGCGGTTGGCCGAGGCCGAAGGCATCGACGTGGAAATCATCGATCTGCGCACTCTAAGCCCCTACGATTGGGAAGCCATTAAGCGCACGGTGAAGAAAACGCACCGGGTCATCGTGGCTCATGAAGATGGCAAATCCTGGGGCTATGGTGCCGAGATCGCCGCCCGCATCGCCGACGAGCTGTTCTTCGAACTCGATGCTCCCGTGCGGCGCATAGGGGCGAAGGATACGTGGATTGCCTACCACCCAAATTTAGAGGATGAAATTTTGCCCCAGAGTTCGGATTTTCTGGAGGCTTACCGGGCTATTGTGCACATATAGATACGTCACATTATGCGGTGGTCAGGCACCTGAAGGAATTCAGGAGGTCCTATGCGTTCACTTCAAGGCCTGATTATTGCTGTTTGCGCAGCAGCTAATCTTTCCGCTCAGTGCTCCGACGCTGGAGTCTGCGCTCTTCAGCGAATGCAGTCGAATACGGGGAATCGAGTAGGGCTCACCTACCTTTTGGGGCAGAGTGGCAAGGAGGATGATCTCCGAATCCAAACCCTTCGGCTGGAGGGCCAATTCCGGGTCTGGGGAGAGGCTGCCCTTTCCATTTCCCTTCCTTTTACTAGCGTGAGTGGTCCCCTGGGTAGTGGCTCTGGCCTTTCCGATGCGACTCTGGTTCTGGATCAACCTCTCTGGAAATCAGGCGATCTGCGGTTGGCGGGCCAAATTGGCCTCCGCCTGGGTACTGGAAAATCGGATACGAAGCCCCTGCTGGACCAGCGGTATCAGCCAGGTCTTGGCACCACGGATCTGCTCTTAGGTTTGCGGGTTTCCATTGGCCAATCCCTGGAAATGGGCGTGGGCTTCCAGAAGTCCGGTGGGCGAAACGACAACCCCATCACTCGCCTAGAGCGAGGCGACGATTTCCTGCTTTGGGCGGAGTATCGCCGCGAATTCGGAAGCCTGCGCGCTGGTGTGAAGGCCCTTGCCTTGAAGCCACTAGGGCGAGCAACGGTTGCCAACTCCGCCCAACCAGGACAGTTCCAGGAGGTCCCCAATAGCGATCAGCCACAGCTGAATGTTGTCCCCTTCGCAGAAATGCCCCTGACCGAAGCGGTCGCACTCCAAGTCTCGGCCGCCCTGCCGCTCCTCAAGCGTGATACCAATGTGGATGGGCTCAAACGAAGCCTATCGGTCTCGTTGGGGATCAGCTACCGGTTCTGAGACCTATTGGGCGAGGATAAACGACCCTTGGAAAGGGGCGTATCGCTGGCATGCGCAGAGTTCTCGTTTTCCTGATTGCTTCCCTAGTGCTGTTCTGGCTTGCTTTTAGCGTTCTCGCGGGACTTTGGCTGTTGCCACCCATGCTTCTCCATGCGCCTATGCCAGAGCGCATGGAGAAAGATAGAGAAACCCTCCGGACGCGCCTGCTTTCCCCTGGTGCCCACTGGAAGGCTTCGGTTCTCAAGGGTGGAGAATCCAGAGTGTTAGAGGTTTGGCGACTCCACCGTGCCAAGTCGAAGGGTGTGGTGCTCTATCTCCACGGCTTTGGCGATGATGCGTGGGGAACTCTGGGGCGGGCGGCGGAACTTCCGGAATGGGATGCGGTGGGTTTCACCTTCCGAGGGCGGGATCGTCATCCCGACGTACCCTGCACGCTGGGTGGATGGGAGCGGGCGGATGTGGTGGCGGTGGTAAATGCTCTCGAAAAAGAAGGCGTGCCCCGGGCCAAGATCGTGATTGCCGCCTGGAGTCAGGGCGCTGGGGTGGCCTTGCTGGCGCTTTCTGATCTAGAAAAATTCGGAACGCCTTTGGGGGGTGCCTTGCTGGAATGTCCGTACGAGGACATCTACGAGGCCGCCAAGAACCATATTCGCCTTGCATTGGGTCCGCTGGAGGTCCTGGCACGGCCAGCCGAGTGGATCGCGCTTCGTCGTGCTGGCAAAATCGCCGCCTTTGATCCACGGGCGGTTTCCCCGGCCAAGGCCGCCGATGGGCTGCGGACGCCCATTGCCTTGGTGACCGGGGAAGCCGACCCGGAGACGCCCGTTGAACCCAAATTATGCAGTTGCAAATAAAAAACCAAAGATGAACCACGGAGTCACTGAGCGCACGGAGAAAGGTTGATGCACGAAAAGTTGATGGATTTTCGTCTCTGAATTCTCACTTCTCTGTGT
>JAUYES010000416.1 GCA_030691225.1 Holophaga sp.
CAGTTTGTCTTGCGGAACTTGCTCTAGGATCCACCTTGGCGATACGGTGAATTTTCGGAGTCTGCTTGTTTCATCTTCGGATCACGACTGCGGTGCTGGTGGCTTCCATCGCTTTTGCCCAGGAAATGCCAGCTCCCCCCGTTGCGATCGATCGTCCCTTGCAGCTGCCTTCCCTGATTCTTGGCGACCTCAAGGCGACTTGGACGGCCCCAGCCGCGTGGACCTCCGACGAATGGACGAAGCTATCCATGGCTGCTCTTGCGGTGGTGGGCGTTTCGCTGGCCCTGGATCGCCCCACAGCCCGTGCCGTGGAACGCATGGATCGCACGTCTTACGACCCTTGGGGCAAGCGACTGGATACGCTGGGTGGCCTGGGAACCATAGCCATTGCGGGCGGTGCCTATGTCGGTGGGCTCCTTTTCGAGCAGCCCAAGATGCGTGAATTCGGTGCCGACGCGGCCCTGTCCATGCTCATTGCGCAACTCGTGGTGACGATTCCAGTCAAATACCTGGCTGGACGATCTCGCCCCATCGATGACCAGGGTCCGTACCATTTCAAACCCTTGCGTGGGGGGTTTTCGTTTCCCTCGGGCCATGCCAGTCGAGCCTTCGCGCTCGCGACCGTGCTCTCCGAATACGCCGATAATCCGTGGATCTCCGGCCTAGCCTACGGAGGCGCCGCGCTGGTGGGCGTTTCACGGTTAGAACAACGGGAGCACTTTGTCTCCGACGTTGTCGCCGGTGCCCTGATCGGCACGCTATCGGCGAAAGCCGTGATGCTCCGGCATAGCAGCCTTCGCGGTCATGGCGCAAAGAGTCGCTTGACCCTTACGGTTGCTCCGAGCTGGATCAATGACAGCGCTGGGTTGATGGTCTGCGTCAAATTTTGAGTTTTTCACGAACGTTTATTTTTCATGATGGGTCGACCTAGTCGAACGGCCCGTGGCCTAACCATTGGATCATGGGGCCACCGCGTTAAAAGCTGCCAGAATTTCCCTATGAATCTTCTGCTTTCAGCCTTCCCTCCCGAACTTGGTGATCTGTTGGATTCGCCGCCTCCCGGCTGGGTAGTTGCGTGCACCGGCATCGGGGCCATCGAAGCGGCGGTGACGACTGCGCGCCTTCTCGCCCAACATCGTCCAGCTCGCGTGCTCTTCCTAGGTACCTGCGGCGCCTACGATGATCGCTTGGCTGTGGGTGCCATTCTTTCCGCGAGTGAAGCCATCGCCATCAGTATCAGCGAACTTCGTGGCACGGCCTTTCGGCCTCAAGCCGAACGCACCCGGTGGGCTTCATCCTGGCCTCTACCCTTCCCTGCCCATTCGGTCGCGGTGCCTCCGGCCATCACCCGGGATCCCAACGAAGCAAAACTCCTGGCGACGATCGCTCCGGCTGAACATCTGGAACTCACCGGAGTCTTTGCCGCTTGCCAAGCCGATCGAATTCCCGTAGCAGCAGCCTTAGTGGTGGCCAATCGCGTGGGCCCGGAGGCTCACGCGGAATGGCTGAGAAACCATGCCCGCGTGAGCCGGGAACTCGTGGCTGCGATCAGAGATTACCTGGCGCATTGAGCAGTCGTTTTTTTAGGCCATCCAAATCGGCGGGAATCGTTTCCGAAAGAATGGGCTTGTCCTGCACCGCTGCCAGCGCCTCGGGAAGGGGCACGTCCAGGTTCATGTTCTGCCGAAGGATTTCAGCGAATTTGGCGGGATGCGCGGTGGCCAAAAGGACACATATTTCGGCGAGGCCGAGCTTGGATTGGGCCACACCATAGGCCACGGCGGTATGCGGGTCCGGCAGGATGCCCGCAGCATGAAGTTCCCACATCGCCCGCTTGGTGCCCGCGTCATCCAGACTGCCCCAACGCAGCACTTGGCGCAGATCGCCCAGCTGGTCATGAAAGAGGTGACGAATGCGTTCCCAGTTGCTGGGATCGCCCACATCCATGGCATTGGAAAGCGTTGAGATGGCGGGTCTGGGCGAGTAGGTACCCGTTTCCAGGTAATCCGGAACCACCTGATTGGCGTTGGTGGCGGCAATGAAGGCACGAACGGGCAACCCCATTTGGCGTGCGAGCAGGCCTGCGTAGAGATTGCCAAAATTTCCGCAGGGCACACAAAATACCGGCGCGTCCCGCATTCCCAGGGCTTTCAGTCGCGCACTGGCCTCGAATTAATAAAGGGTCTGGGCCAGGATGCGCGCGATGTTGATGCTATTGGCAGAAGTCAGCCGCAGTTTCTGGGCCAGCTCTGTATCCGCGAAACACCCCTTCACCAGCGCTTGGCAATCATCGAAGGTGCCTTCCACAGCGAAGGTCTTCACGTTATCGCCCAAGGTTGTGAACAGGCGCTCCTGAAGTGGGGAAATCCGCCCCTTGGGATACAGCACCACGGCGCGAATTCCGGGCACTAACCATAGGGCATGGGCCGCGGCAGCACCCGTATCGCCCGAGGTGGCCGTGAGCACCGTGCGCAGCCCCGGTTCCCGCTCCGTCACCTTCGCAAGCATGCCAGCCAGGAAGCGCGCACCCACATCCTTAAAGGCTAGAGTGGGACCGTGAAAAAGCTCCAAGGCATAAACCTGCTGCTGAATGGGCACCAGGGGAAGCGGAAAATCAAAGGCATCCCGCACCACATCGGCCAAGTCCTCCCGGCTAAATTCATCCCCGAGCATTCGCCAGAGAATCTCGGTAGAACGGCTCTGAAAATCCATATCGAGCAACGCACCCACATCCCTGAAACATGGCAAGGGTTCAGGAACGTACAGACCGCCATCCGGCGCGGTTCCGACTTGAACGGCCTGCGCGAAGGTGGCTCGGTGCTTCGGAGAACGGGTACTGATCAGGCGCATGAAAACCTCTCCCTCACGATAGGACCCGAGCACCACGCGGGTCCAGGGCACATATCCAAGTCCGCACCTCGTAGCCTTCAGCCTCCAGGGCCTGCCGCATCCCCAGTTCGACGGCCGAGACGCGGTCCGGCGTGCAGACCGCGAACTGACTGGGCCCCGAACCCGATAGGCTTCCTCCTAGGGCGCCCGCTATTTGAGCGGCCTTTTTGGCACTGAGAAAGCCAGGGACAAACGCGGCGCGATGGGGTTCGGCCACGGGATCCCATAGGGTGCGCGCAATGTCTCCTCGGTCGCCGGAATGAAGGGCATTCACGAGGCCGGCCGCGTTGCGAGCGAAGAGCACACTTTGCTGGAGCGGCAATTCCTGGGGCAAGGCTTGGCGAGCCATCGCGGTGGGAACTTCGATTCCTGGGTAGGCTACCACGATCCATAGATCCTCGGGCCAAGGCAGGGAGCGGGTTTCGGGGCCACCTTCGTCCGACGGATCAAGAATCAAGCGCAGACCACCCAAAAAGCTGGGCGCCACGTTATCCAGATGCAGGCCACCGCCATGAGCGCCCTCCACCCTTCCCGCCACGGCCAGCAGTTCCTTGATCGAAAGTGGATGCCCATGCACCGCCTGCAGGGAGACAAGCGTGGCCACAATGGAACTGGCGCTGCTACCGAGGCCGCTACCGGGCGGAAGGTGCATCTCCAGTCGAAGGGCCACGCTGAAGGCACAACGGTTGCGCTCCGATAGCGCCGCGCAGTAGGCCCGATAGGCAGCCATCACAAGGTTATCCATGGGCTCGCAACCCCCAAGTCGGTGGGCATAAGGACCTTCTACCAGGAGCGATAGAGTTTCGGCGCGAGCGGCCTCCACCACGTTGCCCATAGGCTCTCCATTCAAAGGCCGCAGAGCCGCACCCAGGAAATCGAAGCCCGCCGCGAAATTCCCCATGCTCGCCGGGGCATAGGCCATGACCCGCTGGGGCAATGAGGTTTCATCGGGAGTGGATTCGCAGTTCGTTTGCCCATAGTTGGGCAGGCTGGGAGGACAAAGGAAAGTGTTCATGGAAGCTCCTTAACCTGGGAGCCACGCGCCAAGCTCGTGGATGCAAAAACGCCCCGCGACCTTGAAGGTGCGGGGCGTTCAGCGTGGTGTGTGATCCGGCTAAACCCTCCGCACCCTGGCGGTAGTGGTCGTTGTAATACCGGTGATGGTGGAAATGCTATGGCTCGCCCCAACGCCAGATGGCGTAGCGAAGGCGGACAAACACAGCACGTTCATGGGTATCAACCATCCTCGATTACAAGGATTTCGTCAACCTGCGGCTGTGTCGGCGGGCATCACTACCGCTGTTTTAATGGCACCACGCGCATCTCACCGGTTCCCGATTCCACGCGCCAACCCCCTGGAATCGCCACGATGCGAACACCCCGACTCGGGCCAGTCGAGACATACGGAATACTGCCAAGGGTTGCCAACGTAGGTACAGATGGGAATTCGAAACGATTGTTCCGACCCACGGTAAAGAGCACCAATTCCGGTGCAAGGGCCACAACCCAGGCGGGATCCATGGTCGTGGCGCTGCCGTGGTGCCCCGCCTTCAAGAGTCGGTGCAAGGTGGCCGGACCCGGATCGCCTAGGTCTAGCAGATCGCGCTCCTGAATGGCCAAGACATCCCCCATGAGCCAGAGTTCCCGATCCTGCCACCTAACTCGCAGCACTTGGGAAATCATGTTGGCATCGGACAGTTCGAAAGGCTTGGGCGGCCATCGCACGTCGAAACAGGCCGATCCCCGCGGCCAGAAGTCGCCGCGCAACACTCTCCGCGCCTCTGCTTGATGAAGGGGGGGCGCAATGGATACCCACAGTTCCTTGCTGCGTGCTGTATCAGGGAGCGTAATCGATTCGATGGGCCAAAGCCTGGCCAGAGTGGTCCAACCACCCACGTGGTCGCCATGGGGATGCGTGATCACCAGATGCAGCGGTTCCCGCACCCCGCGCCGACTCAATACTCGCGCGATTCGCCGAGCGGCCCAGGGGCTAGGGCCGGTATCCACCAGCGTGGCATCGCCTCCGGACACACGCAGCAAGAGCGCATCGCCCTGACCAACATCGGCAGCCTCTAGGCTAAGCTCCGTCGGACCGCGCCCAGTGCCACGAAAGACCAGAAGAAAACCAGAGGTCACCAGGAGAACCAGTGTTAGCGCACGCGTTCGGCGAAACCCCGCGTGGCGTTGGGCCAAGTAGATCCAGCCCAAACACAGCAGCAACCAGGGCCAAAGAATCCCCGTGGCCAGCGGCTGAATCCGCGCGAAGAAGGGCACCAGGCTGGTGCCGATCCAGGTTAAGAAGCCGCCAAGAAAAGGCACGATGTGAAGTGCAAAGCTGGGCAAAGGCAGAAGGGTCAAGATCAAGCAAAGCGGTGTCAGAATGGCCACGAGGGGCAGCACCAACACATTGGCCAAAACGCCCCACAAGGGGGCTCCGCCGTGGAATAGCGCCAACAGGGGCAGAGTCGTCAGCCACGGCGCCAGGAATCGCGAAGCCGGTAAGGCCCAGCGAAGGGAAACTGGTCCCAATAGCCCCGCCAATGGTTCGGCACACCAAATCAGACCCACCAGGGCAAACCAAGCCAAGAGAAAGCCGGGGTCGGCCCCTGAAGCAGGATGCGTTAACAACCAAAGCAACAGTGCCCCATGCAGCGCCAACACCGGTGGCGCCTTCCAGCCACTGCGACGCCCCAAGGCCCACACCACACCCATCAGCAAGCCTCGCCAGACCGGTGCCGAGAAACCCACCACGGCGCTAAAGAGCAGGCCCGCAATAATCGCCGCGAGTGTGGACCCTCGCCGCAGGAAACGGCGCCATAGGGCCTCCAGGAAGGCCATCACCAGCGTCACCTGAAGCCCTGAAACGACCAAGGTATGGATCGTTCCGCTCTCGGCGAAGGCACTGAAGACATCTTCCTGGGCCGGGGGATAGCCCAGCGTCAAGGCACCCCAGAGATCCCGGGCGGGTCCTTCCGACAAAGGTAATTCCTGAAACCTCCGATGGGCGAATACCTGAAGGCGCAGGAGCAAGGAGGGCTTCGGTGGCCCTAGCACTTCCATCTGATCGGCCGAGCGCAAACGGATTCGCCGTGGGGTGCCGTTGTCCCTGGCTCGCCAAAGGGGTCGCTCGCCAAGAAAGGCCGGCGCGGGTTCTATGGCCCTAAGTTCGGCTCGAAACCGCACCGGCGTGCCTGGTTCCGGTGCCGGTACGCCCTCGGCGGGCAGGCTGATGGGCAGTTCCATACCGCGAAATTCCGCTGGGGCACGCAGCACGATCCTTCCGATTCGCTGCTCAGACCGAAGCGTCCAGGGCTCGGAGAGCGTGCCTTCCAGGGCTTGGAGCCCAGAGGGAAGGGCTCGCTCGTGGCGAGTTAAGGAACGCAGACCCATCAGGGTGATCAGACTCAAGACCAGACAGAGGGGCACCACAGACCAGCGGCGGCGGAACAGCAAGGGCAGTGAACCCAGACACAGGGTGAAGAATGTGGGCAGCAACCACCCAGGAAACTGGCCATCCCAGGCTTCAGGCACCACCCAAGGCAGCGCAGCCGCGCTCGCCAAGGCCCATGGCAAACCCCAGAGGGAGGCGCCGCTGAGGCGCTGCCAAAGACGTTCGCGGGTGAGCATGGGGGAAGTTTATCGAGCAAGTGAGTAATCTGGATATGTACCCCAGAGGTCCCGTGGCCCGAACCATCTTTTCCTCGCTCCCCTTGTTCCTGGTGATGACAGCCTTGCTTGCATCAACCTCACCGCTGTCCGCCTGGAGCCCCCGCTTCCATGAGGCCCAGGCTGATTTGGCCACAGGCCTGATCCCGAAGGGTATGGCGAACTTCCTGCGCCAACACCCTTTGGAACTCGCCCGGGGCGCCCGGGGAGTGTCCAGCGATCAGGCGCCCACGGTAGAGGACGTGGAGGATCAATTCCGTCGAATCCTCCGCATGAGCGAAGAACGCCGTCGCCCCGCCCAACTGGTCCGAGAACTGGGAACGCTGGCCCACATGGTGCAGCTCCTGATGGACCCTTCCGCCTCCCAGGGCATGACGCCCCTGCGGGATCATTTTCAGGCCTACGGAGACGAGCACCTTCCTCGCATGGTGGTCAGCCGTGAACCCTTTTGGGCCATCACGGCCCCTCTGGACCCCCGCCCTGCTCTGCTGATGTGGTCGGCCACCAAATGGGACCGGCACCGGACCCTACTGGAGCATTTCGATATGCAGACGGGTGGCCCCAAAGGACCTTGGGATACCCTTTCGGTTCCCTTTGCCCAGCTTCAGCTTTCCTTCTCCAACGGAGTGAACGCCACCGCCAATATTTGGATCCAAACTTGGCGGGCGGTGGGTGATCAATGGGAAACCCCTCGCGAGAGCTAGGAATTCTTCCCAATCAGAGCTATCTTCCAAGCAGCCCATTTTTCTGGAGCAATCGATGGCCTCCTACACACGACTCGGCACCTACCTTCTGGCCAACGAACTCACGGCGGACCCCTTCGGGAGAATCCACCGAGGACTTTCGCTCTCAGGCAGCAGCCTGGAGCGTCACGCCCTAGTTCGAACCTTTTCCGATGAAATCATCGAGGCGGGCCTGCCCTCCAAGCTTGAGGAGATCAATCGGGTTGCGGCCCTACTAACCACTCAGCGAGGCTTCGGCCACGGCTACAAAGTGTTTGGTGGTCGCTCAATGCATGTGGCTTGTGATTACGTGCAGGGGCGCAGTCTCGCTCAGATGCTCGAGAAATCCAAGGTCGAACAAATTCCGCTAGGCGTTGATCATGCCCTATCCGTGCTGCAGAGCTTGGCGCAGGCACTGGTGCAACTCCATGGAAAGGGCCTGAGCCACGGCATGCTATCGCCCCATAGCGTGTGGATCAGCTTTGAGGGCGCCACCCATATCCTGGATGCTCCTTTTGCCGCCTGCCTGCACACCCTGCTGCCCAAATGCCCCACGATCCAGGCTTCTCGCGCTTCCTACCAGGGCCCTTCGGGAACTTCTGCCCTGCAACAGGATCTCTTCGCCCTGGGTGCCGTGTTTTACGAACTCCTGACCCTAAGCAAGCTGCCCAGCCATGACCTTCTGACTGCCACACTCGCCAAGGCAACGCTGAAAGCGGCCCAAGAGGACGATCTTATTCCTACGGAAATTCTGGGCATTCTCAAGCGCCTGCTGGGTGTGGAGAAGGGTTTCGAAAGCCCCAGCGTCTTCATTACAGAACTGGAACGGGTTCTGTACGATGGCGATTACAGCCCCACGACCTTCAACATGGCCTTTTTCATGCACACCCTGTTCCGCGAAGAGAACGAGCATGACAACCAGGCGATGAAGGCCGATCAGGCCGCTGACTTCTCTCCCTTCCTGGAAACCGAACCCACCAAGACCAAGATT
>JAUYES010000421.1 GCA_030691225.1 Holophaga sp.
GGGTGGCAGGGCGGAATGACTCGCGCACTTGGCCCCGCAAAGGATTACCGCCCGCCACTTCCGCAATCACGGAAATGCCCGGCTGACTAAGCTCTTCTTTCAGAGAATGATGTCCACGGTACGCGTTCTTGACCGCCGCCGGACCTTTTTGTTTCTTGATCTCGATGTCCAGTGCTTTGAATATCTGGACTTTTTTAAGCATTTACTCTCCTCCAAAGTCCCCTGATCACGTGTCTCGATGATGCGTGATCATAAATGCAGTACGACTTCTAGTGATCAACTAAAGCAGCGTTCCATTGCAGGTCAACAAAATTTCCACGTGCGCTATCAAAAAATATATACCGGATTTTCGATCTCTCAACCCTATGCTTGGCAAACAAATTCCGGGGCAGGGCAACCGGATCGATCTAGTGATACGCTATAAACGCACGGTATCACTCGTTTTCACGCACTTTTTGAGCACCCGAATAACCCTCGATTAAGGAGAAAAAATGGATGCAATTATTCTCGATCACCCTCTTGCACACCACAAACTCACTCTGGCACGTGACCGGAAAACCTCTGGGAGCCTCTTCCGCCAGCTCGTCGAAGAGCTCGGACTTCTCCTCGCCGTGGAGTGCACGAGAGATCTTCCGACCGTTTCCGTGGTCGTGGAGACGCCACTTGAACGCACCCAAGGCCGCTGCCTCAACCCTCTAGATCCTGTTCTGGTGCCCGTTTTGCGTGCCGGGCTCGGCTTGCTTCCGGCCTTTTTGCAGCTAATGCCCACCGCCAAGGTCGGGCACCTTGGTCTATATCGCGATCACGATTCTCTTGTTCCCGTGCCCTACTACCGCAACTTCCCTCCGCTCCTCGAGGAGCGCCCCGTCTTCGTTCTAGACCCCATGCTCGCCACAGGAGGCAGCGCGTCCGAAGCTGTTCGACAGCTAAAGGCCGCTGGAGCTAGGCAAATCACCCTGGCCTCCGTCGTTGCCGCCCCCGAAGGCATCGCCCGCCTTCAGGCCGATCACCCCGATCTGCGAATTGTCGTGGGCGCAGTGGATCGTCAACTCAACGACCGCGGGTACATTCTTCCGGGGCTGGGTGATGCGGGTGATCGGATTTTTGGAACCGCGTAAAGAGCTTCCGCTACCCATGGGAGCATACCGTTCGACAAGCCATCACGCTCTCGACCAAAACCTTGATTTCGGAGGCACTGAGCAATGGATGGACAACAACGGCACCAGGAACCCGATCAGGAGCTGGCCCGGCGAATTCAGAAGGCAACCCCCGAGCAAATGGCCGCCATACTCCTGGAAGGCGCTCAATACTTTTTAAGTCCTGCCTTGCAGGCAGTGCAGACTCAAGACAAGGCAGCCCACAGCCATAATTACGATCGAGTCCTGGAATCCATTTTTGAGCTGCGCAGACAACTCAACCAGGAACAGGGCGGGGAACTCGTCGCTAACCTCTCAAGAATGTACGACTGGTGGGTATCTGAACTAAACCAAGGTTCCATGGATCTGGAACCAGAGCGACTCCGAACAGTTTTCGCTCAAATGGGGGTCATGAAAACAACCTGGGAAGAGCTGCACCATAAAAAATATCCCATGTGATGTAAATGGACAACCTGAACTTTCCGGCTTTATTTTTCGAATTGCCACCGCTTACATCTAGCGTCATGCCCGCTGCCGCGCAATGGTCCAATTATTGCTCCGAATACCTATTCAGCACTCGCTCGATCAGGTTTGTAGTCGATTTTCCATCCACCAACGGAATAAGCTCAACGCGACCTCCGTATGACTCAACGAATGATCGGCCTACAATTTCATCCAAGGTGTAATCGCCTCCCTTTACGAGAACATCAGGCTTGATGATCTTGATTAATTCATCCGGAGTATCTTCTTCAAATGTCACCACAAAGTCTATGGATTCCAGCGCTGCAAGAACATTAGCGCGTGATTCGATATCAATAAGTGGTCGTTTAGGTCCTTTTAGCCGACGAATCGAAGCATCACTATTTAATCCCAATACCAAAATATCACCCAAATTCCTCGCTTTTTCTAAAAAAATTATATGACCCAAATGTAAAATATCGAAACACCCATTGGTAAAAACAATTCGCTTTTTTTGTTGTTTGGCTTTTTCTATAATAATCGTAATCGAATCCATAGATTTAATCTTAGAATTACTCTTCCGGTAGGTTAAATCCATTGCATGTATTATTTCTTCAGGAGTTACAACCGATGTTCCCAATTTCCCTACAGAGATCCCAGCGGCGCAGTTCGCGTATTTAGCCGCCTCGACCATCGGGAGCCCCACAGCAATTCCAACCGCAAGCATTGCAATTACTGTATCACCA
>JAUYES010000422.1 GCA_030691225.1 Holophaga sp.
CGGTAGTCTGATTGATTCCACGGTGTTCACGGTTCAATCGACGCATGATGCGATCATCCACATATGAGATCGAAATGCCTTGTGCTTCAGGGCTAAATCGATCCCGCAGGTGTTTCAACAAATCACCCAGCGAGCGGTCTCCAGGGCCGCGCAACTTGCTGCGAGTGGACCAATCAACTTTAAAAGAAATAAGCGAGTCGTTCATGTCGATTCCTGTGATTAGCCGTTTTCAGCCTCATTATTATGGTTGCATATCCAAAAAATATCAACACATCTAGTCGTATAGCGAGGGCTTCCAAAGGGAATCTCAAAAAAATCTGAATGTTTTAGGCGAAGAAATTACAACAAATCAGGGTATTTTTGTCCAATGGAACCTGTTGTCCCACCATCAATCATGGCCCCGATAGAGCATTTCTTGGCGCTCCTGGATCACTGGAATGCGCGACATGCGCTTACGGCGCTCCCCCCCGGTCATCGCTTCGAGGAACTCGTCCAGGATGCCTGCGCCCTTCTTCCCTACCTGACAGGATTGCCGCCAGGCTCGAAATTAGCTGATTTCGGCACGGGCATGGGAGTGCCGGCCATCATCCTGGCGATTGCAAGACCTGATCTGGAAATTCACGCGGTGGATAAATCCAAGAAAAAAATAGCCTTCGTTCGACAAGCAGCACTGGAATTAAGCCTCGGCAACCTGATTCCCATTGCCGGTCGAAGCGAGGATCTACCCCCGATTGGAGCGGATCTGGGCACTGCCAAGGCCGTGGGCAGCCTGCCTCTTCTCACCAATTGGTGGTCCCGCCACAGCAAGCCGGGTGCACCCCTTCTGCTACTAAAAAGCGAAGAGGGGGCCTCTGAACCCTGCCCTTCAGGCTGGAAAATCGAATGCCGTACCTACCGCTTACCAACTCGAGGGAATCGAATAATTCTCCGACTAGAAAAAGAACCGGACCGCTAGGGTCCGGTTCTTTCCGTATTGCCTAGATTGCTAGCGAGTCAGGATATCACCGACATGCATTTCTTCTTTGGCCCGGAGGATGCGACAGGAAGAGCTATTCTCGCCGACCTTCACGACCATGATTTGGCCAAGGTAGTAGGAAGTCTTCTCATCCACTTGTCCTTTGGTCCGTTTTCCTTCTGTGGTAGCCCAGGACTGGAAGCGAGCCGACAAAAGGATGTCCCCAACCTTTAAGCCATGCTTGGCGCCCTGATCGATGATGACCATCTCGCCAGTGGCGGTCTGCTCATGGTTCTCTCGAGCATAAAGCAGGGTAGCAACTGGGTCCTGAATCGGCACGGGTCCGATGATGTCTTTTCTCGGATTTGCGACGATATTGGCAGGCTCAACGAAGGGCGCAGCGCGGAAGCCCACTTCGATGGCATCCATGCTATGTTCGATCACCGCAATGGAACCCTTGGGATTCACTACGGTTACGCGAAGGATTCCGACCTGCTGAACCACGTCGCCAAGAGGGGTCTTGCTCTTTACGACAGGATGCACGAGGTTGCGTTTGGCGATCTTTAAGACGACGAGTCGATCACCAACCTTGACTCCACGATCGGAACCACCAGCCAAATAAACGGTTTCCGTATCACCCAAGAAATTCCGATTCTGGGCCTGCCGTTCCGTAATGGCTAAGGCGCCAATTTCTTTAAAATGTGCTTCCGCACCATTGGGAACCAGATAGGGCATCTGGATAAAATCCTGGAAGGTAAAGCCATACTCGTCCAGCATTGGCTTACTAACGAGCTTAATGCGATCAGGTTGAATGTTCACCACTTCGCCAGGTGTTTCCACGGGCTGCCCGGGGAGACCGATGGTCTTGGCGGCGACGGGAATGATCAAGGGGTCGCCAGGATAGA
>JAUYES010000381.1 GCA_030691225.1 Holophaga sp.
TCGAACGCCCACTGCTGCTGGATGGCGGAATGGGAACGCAAATCCTTGCTCGAAAGCCAACGGTGGATGATTTCGGCGGTTTGCAGCTGGATGGCTGCATGGAAATCTTCAACGAACGTCGCCCTGAGTGGATCCGCGATATCCACGCGGCGTACTTCGATGCCGGGGCGGATGCGGTGGAGACCAACACCTTCGGCGCCAACGATGTAGTGCTGGGGGAATTTTCCATCGCCCACCGCACCGAAGAAATTAACCTTTTGGCGGCTCGGTTGGCCAAGGACGTGGCCCGAAGCTACGATCGGCCCCGTTTTGTGGTGGGGTCCGTGGGGCCCGGCACCAAGCTGATTACCCTGGGTCACATCGATCCTGATTCGCTCTTTGAGTCCTATCGCGCCCAGGTGCGCGGCCTATTGCTGGGCGGAGCCGATTCCATCCTCATCGAGACTTGCCAGGATCTGGGTCAGGTCAAGACCACGGTGCGAGCGGCCCGGGCGGCCATGGCGGATACGAAGATCCAAAGGCCACTGTGGGTGCAGGTCACGGTGGAAACCACGGGCACGCTGCTGCTCGGCACGGAGATTTCTGCCGCTCTTACGGCCATCGAGATGCTTGGCGTGGATGCGCTGGGGCTCAATTGCGGCACGGGGCCGGACGAAATGCATGCCCCTCTCGCCACCCTGGCGGAAGCCTCGCCCTTCCTGTTGAGCTGCCTGCCGAACGCGGGGATGCCCGTTAACGAAAGCGGAAATCTGATCTACCCGCAGACTCCTGAGATCTTTGCGGAGAAGGTCGCGGCGGCTGCGAAAACCTTTGGGCTCAATATCGTGGGCGGTTGTTGTGGCACGACGCCGGCCCATATTCGCGCCCTTGCTCAGCGCATGGCGAATGTGGGCCTGACCCGTCGCACGCCCAGCATGGAGCGTTCGGTCTCGAGCCTTTATCAGGGCGTAACCCTGCGGCAGGAACCTCGTCCACTCATCGTGGGTGAGCGAACGAATGCGAATGGTTCGAAGGCCTTCCGCGATGCCCTGGCCAAGGATGATTTCGATGCGCTGGTGGGCATCGCCAAGGATCAACAGCGCGAAGCCTCCCACATGCTGGATGTTTGCGTTGCTTACGTGGGCCGCGATGAAGTTCGGGATATGGATGAATTTCTAAAACGGCTGGTGACCCAGTGCACCTTGCCGCTGATGATCGATTCCACCGAACCCGCCGTAATCGAACGTGCGCTGAAACTGGCACCGGGCAAATGCGTGGTGAACTCCATCAACTTCGAGGATGGCGAAGGTCGGGCGCGACAGATTCTGGATCTTTGCCGTGACTACGGCGCAGCGGTGGTGGCTCTCACCATCGACGAGCAAGGCATGGCTCAGACGCTCGAACAGAAACTGGCCGTGGCCAAACGTTTGGTGGATCTGGTCATCGGCGAGTACAAGTTCAATCCTTCGGATCTGATCATCGATCCCCTGACCTTTACCTTGGGTAGTGGTGATGAGGCCTATCGACGTTCGGCCATCGCCACGCTGGATGCCATCCGTGAAATCAAGGCGCGCCATCCCGGTGTGCTCACCATGCTGGGCGTATCCAATGTGTCCTTTGGTCTCAAGCCGGCGGCCCGCCACGTGGTGAATGCGCTCATGCTCTATCACGGCGTTCAGGCAGGGCTGGATCTGGCCATTTTCAATTCGGGCAAGGTCATCCCCGTGGCGCGAATACCCGAAGATCAACGGCGTGCCACGGAAGACCTACTCTTTGATCGGCGCAGCGAAGGCTATGACCCGTTGAAGGTTCTGCTCGAAATTTTTGGCAACGGGAAGGTCGCCGATATGACGGCTTCCGCCTTGGAGGCCATGGATCCCTCCGCCCGCCTTCGTCAGGATATTTTGGATGGTGAGAAACAACGTGTGCTAGGCGATGTGGATGAGGCACTGAAGTGCCATGATCCTCTTCATCTCATTAACGAGGTTCTGCTGGGGGCGATGAAGGAAGTGGGCGAGCGCTTTGGCGCCGGAACCATGCAATTGCCTTTTGTGCTTGAGAGCGCCGAGACCATGAAGGCCGCCATTTCGCGCATTGAGCCCTTGCTGCCCAAGGAATCAAGCACGTCAAAGGGACGCATTGTCCTGGCAACAGTCAAAGGCGACGTTCACGATATTGGTAAGAATCTGGTGGACATCATCCTCAGCAATAACGGATATGACGTGGCGAATCTGGGCATCAAGCAGCCCGTGGAAGCGATCATGGCTGCCGTGGATCAAGCCCCTACGCTGGCCGTTGGGTTATCGGGCTTGCTGGTGAAATCCACAGCGATCATGCGGGAAAACCTCATCTCCATGGCCGAAAAGGGATATACGCTCCCGGTGATTCTGGGTGGGGCGGCCCTGACTCGCGATTTTGTGGAGCAAGAGTGCCGCCCTCTCTATCAAGGCCCCGTTCGTTACGCGGAAGACGCTTTCGAGGGGCTTCGGATCCTCGATGCTTCCCGCAGTGGGGAGTTGGCGGAGTCCGAAGTGCCCGTCCAGGCTTCCAAAATTACCGTATTGCGCCGTGGCGAAGCCTCGGTTCCGCTCACCCTCGAAGGCCGCAGCTCCTGGGTTAAACGCTCAGACACGATCCCTGAACCACCCTTCTGGGGTGTTAAGGAAGTGGCTCACGGCCCCGAAGATCTTTTCGAATTCTTGGATACTTTCGTGGTCATTCGAAATCGGTGGTCCTTTACCCAGGGCCAATTAACCGATGAAGCCTTCGAGGCTGTGCTCAAGGAAAAGGCCGAACCGCTGCTTGCCTCCTGGAAACAGCGATTGACTACGGAGCCCTTGCTTCGCCCACGGGCACGGTACGGCTATTTCCCCGTCCAAGCCGCGGGTGATGTGCTGAATGTTTTCGCACCGGATCGTAGTCGGATTCTCAGTGAATTCATGCTTCCTCGACAGGCGGCGGGTCGGCGCTTATGCATTGCTGATTACTTCGAACCAGTGGGTAGCTCTCGCTTCGATGTCATGGGGTTGCAACTGGTGACCCTGGGTCATGAAACTGCCGAGCATGCGGCCAAGCTTTATGCCGCAAACCAGTATTCGGACTATTTTTCCTTTCATGGTCTAGCTACGGAGCTTACGGAGGCCTACGCCGAGCTGATCCATGCCCAAATCCGCCGCGAACTGGGAATCCATCAGCGGGATGCCAAGCAACTTCGTCAGCTCTTCAGCCAGGGGTATCAGGGTTCGCGCTATTCCTTTGGCTACCCCGCCTGTCCCGACCTGGAGGGCAACGTCCCTATCCTGGAGCTGTTGCAGGGCGCAGAACTCAATGTGGAGATTACTGAAGGCTTCCAGATGGTGCCGGAATACACCACCAGTGCCCTGGTGGCCTGGCATCCCCAGGCGAGGTACTTCGCCGTTTAACGCTGCTTCTTCAGCCACTCGACAAGTCGATGATGGAACCGATTCGGGTCTTGAAGATCATCCGTGCAAAGGCGGGCGGGGCAGGGCTCTTTTAGGGTGAAGATCAGGACCGGACCACGGGAATTGGCTGGGCTGGGTTCGGGTCGGGAAGGCGGAGAAACACGGCGGATCTTCGTTGGAATGGCCACGCACATCTGGGACTCCTGGGCGGCGTATCCCATTAAAGATAGGCATCTGCCACACTTACGCCATGGCTCGAATTTTTCAGACCCCCGTGGCGCCCCTCTTTCCTTTGGAGGGCCCGGTGCGCGTCATGCTCTTCGGGGAAGCTCCAGGACCCCTTGGGGCCGATAAGAGCGAGATTCCATTTTGGGGCGATCGGGCTGGCCTTTTGGTCTATCGAGCCCTGGAGGTTGCCAACCTCGCCGAGGTTCCGCCTGAAGCCTATGAGGACTGGGACGGGGCCCGGCTGAAGGCGCGAGGACTCTCGCCCACCCTGCACGGTGCCGCCTTGAGCAACGCATTTCAGAGCTGCCCCACCCGCGATGGCCAGACCTTCAAGGCCCCCACGGATCGGGAACTGTCATCCACGGAAAATCTCGCCCGAATTGCTCAAGAACTTTCCCATGCGGCCTCGAGGTGCGCGGGCACGTTGCGGGTGATCGCCATGGGCAAACGGGCCGAGTGGTTGTTCCGGCGCCTGGAAGGAGCGCCGCCCTTCGACTTTTTTACCCTGCCACACCCCTCGGCCCAAGGACTGCTGCAGGCCGCGCCAGACAAAGGTAAAGGGTTGCGGTTAGCAGATCTTCAGGCGGCTTGGGAGCAAAGGCTCGGGGCTCTTTTATCGCCTGAGTCCTGACTGGTTTGTTGATTTGGCGCTAGGATAGCCTCAACAAATAAGAAGAAACAGAACCACTTGGATAGGCCCGCCTTGGGCTTCGGGAGGTTGTTCATGGGCACAGATAGAAGGTCGTGCAGGCCCTCCCAACTTCTCTTCGCCGCAATGTTTTTTGGCCGAACCTCAGCCCAGTTAGGATTTGCCCAAGAGCCCA
>JAUYES010000425.1 GCA_030691225.1 Holophaga sp.
TGGCCGTACCAGGGTTCATCGCTAAATACATTCCAGGAATGACTTCGCCCCGGACCACCTCTTCGCCTCGGAGAAGCAGACGGTAGGTATTAGCGGGGAGCTGGAGGTTATCCCGAATTCGAATGGGAGGCACGATAACCCCTAGATCCTGGGCCATCTGTCGGCGCAGCGCCTTGATTCGCTCTAGCACCGTGCCGCCCTGAGTGACATCCAGCAAGGGGATCAACCCGAAGCCGACCTCCAGGCCAAGAGGGTCTACCTTGAGCAGGGTTTCCACACGCTCTGGAGCATCCGAGGAAGTGAGGCTCTCTCGGGCCTCCTCTAAGGCTTTTTCTTCCTTATTCCGAGCCCCTAACTTCCAGGCGGCGTAGGCCATGAGCAGGAACAATATGCCCAGGAACCAGAATGGCAGGAGGGGGAGGCCAGGCATGGCGCCAAAGAGCAGCGATACAATGGCAGCGATGGCCAGAGGCTTGGGGCTGCCACCTAATTGACCAACGACCTCGCTTCCGAGATTGAGGGATTCACTGCCACTCCGAGTGGTCAAAATGGCGCCGCCCACACTGATGAGCAGGCTAGGGATAACAGTCACTAGGCCGTCGCCTACCGTAAGAAGCGTAAAGGTTTCCATGGCCTGGATGACCGGAATATCGTATTTCACGATGCCGATGATGATGCCAGCCACGATGTTGACGACCAGGATGATCAATGCCGCAATGGAATCGCGCTGGGTGAATTTCACTGCGCCGTCCATGGCGCCATAGAAATTCGCCTCGGCGGTCAGATCCTTGCGTCGGCGGCGAGCCTCGATCTCGTCAATGTAGCCTGCGTTCAGATCGGCATCGATGGCCATCTGCTTGCCGGGCATGGCATCCAGGGTGAAGCGGGCCGTAACTTCTGCGATGCGCCCGGCGCCATGGTTGATAACGATAAATTGAATGGCCAGAAGAATTAGAAATACCACCAAACCAATGATATAGCTTCCGCCCACAACGAAATTGCCGAAGGCCTTGATCATGTGTCCTGCGGCATCGGGCCCTTGTTCGCCGCCGTAGAGCAGGATGCGACGGGTGGCTGCCACGTTCAGGGCGAGCCGGAAGAGCGTCACCATCAGGAGAATCGATGGATAGGCGTTGAACTCCTGGGGGCGAGCAACGTACATGCCCACCATCATGATTAGCAGCGACAGGGTGATGTTCAGAACAATCAGCAGATCCAGTGCCCAGGTCGGTACCGGCATGATCATCACGATCATTACGATGATCACAAAAACGGGCGCAGCTAGATCTACCCGTTTGGACAGGCGAGCGAAGTATGGCAATAGACGATCTAAGAAGGTCAGCATTCTGACACCCGCTCTGCGGATGGCGAAAGCTATGCCAGGGTCTTCTAGAGAAACCCAAGTCTCGGATAGTTGGAGCCAAGCAGGGCATTTGTTGTGGTGCTTGGCTGCCCCAGCCAGCGATCCAGCACGGTGGCGTAGAGACTGCGGAAATCGGCGGAATCGCTGTAGCGCATGTTACCGTTCGCATCCAGGTTGGTCAGGTTCGGATTTCGAGGGCAGAGGTCACCCTTGGCTGTTTTTTCCTAAATACTCCCTGCCCCCGTGGCGGATTCAAACGTGATGGGGCCTTGTTCGCTACGGGCCACCTGGCGAATCGCACAGGGCTCCACCCCACATTGTCGGCACCAATCCTTCTGACAGGGATCCACATGGGTATGTAGTTCGCCCTCCAGGTTGGCCCCGGCGATGACCGATTTGCCAAAGCTATCGGCTAGGTCGTGGCCCCGGCTGATGGGGTAGAACTCGGGAATCACCATATGAATATCGATATGGGTGTACCGACCCGCCCGTAGGGTTCGCAGTTCGTGGATGGCGATGACATCCACGGGTCGCACCTTGTTGATAACGGTGACGAGGTTGGCCAGGAGTTCGGGATCTTCCATATCTAAGAGCGCCTGGCTGGAGCTGCGAACCAGTTTGTAGCCGGTATAGGCCAAGAGGGTTCCCACCACCAAGGCCATGACCGGATCCAGCCAGAGGATCCCCGTGAATTTAACCAGCAGCAGGGCGACAGCGATGCCCAGGGTGGTCCAAAAATCCGAAAGCACATGATGGCCATCGGCTTCGATGGCCCGGGAGCGATGTTTCTTGCCCATATGAATAAGAAAGGCGCCCAGCAGGCCATTCAAGCATCCGGCAGCCACGTTCACGGCAAGGCCCGTGCTCAGGGTCTCCCGGTTGAGGGTGCCCAGGCCATGCCAATGGGCGTGCAGGGCCACGATGGCCTGCCACCAGATCATTACCGCCGCCAGGGCGATGAGGCCACCCTCAAAGGCCGCGCTGAAATGCTCGATTTTGCCGTGGCCGTAGGGATGTTCCCGGTCGGCGGGCTTTTCCGCGAAAAGGACGGCGCCTAGGGCAAAGACAGCCGCCACGACATTCACGACACTTTCTATGGCATCCGAGAGCAGTGCCGTGGAACCAGAGATTTTGTAGGCAATGTATTTGAGGACAAGGATCAGCACACCCGCGCCGATGGAAAGGGAGACCAATCTCAAGCGCGTTTTTCTGGACAGGTCTTCGGCGGTCATCATGGGGCTTCCTTCAACGGTAGGGCTGAATTCATCATCTGGGGGCGCTTTGTGTGTCATTAAGTGCCTCCGCTGATGCAGTGGCTCTTTACGGAATTTCGGGAAGCGCTAAGCGGGTACAACGGTTGCTTGTAACCATGCCATGACTTGGCATTTCCCGGCCCGAGGTTCCACGCCATCAGAAAAGATGAAACGCCAAGACGCCAAGGCTCCAAGAAAAACCAATTAACATAGGTGCAGAGGTCGCCGGATCCCGCGATGCGACAGGGGCGACCCTGGGGAGGATTCGCTGCTGTTTCTTTTCTTGGCGAAGGCGCGCAGCGCCGCTTAGCGTCTTGGCGGTAAATTTATTTTTCGCCCAAGTCGAAACTCCGCGAAGGCACTCCTCCACTCGCTATCCCTGGAAGCCCGCGAAGAACCTTTCTAGGTAGATGCCGTTGGCTCGACTTCAAGAAGCAGAATCCGTTCGCTGGGGCCGAACATTTCGCAAAGACGCGCAAAACCTTTGGCCGAGGAAATCTGGAGCCGGTGAGTGCGCCCGCCAGGGAGGGTCTGATAGAACCACGTTCTGCCGGATGAATCTCGCAGCAGCAGTGCTACATGATGGTGCCGAATTCCGGTGCGCTGAGTGCGCCACAGACTGGCTAGATAGATTCGTCCATCTTGCATGCGGGGAAAAATGTGGGTCCAGGCGCTCGAATCTTGGATACGAAAACCTGGAGTAATCCGCGCATCCTCTGAGCCAATCGGAGAAGTCCCATTCGGCACGATCCAGCGACGGGTTAAGCCTTCGCTCAGATTCAAGATCAGATCCCATCCAAAGTCCCAGTCCTTGCCCTGTGGAGCGCCTTGGCCGCTGTCGCTAAGGCGATCCTGCGTGATTTGCTGCAGGGTTAACCGGCAGCCCAGTAGGTGTTGCGCCGCAGCTACCAGGAAGCCCGAACAGTTGAGGCCGGGATGCGGCTGTTTGATTTCGGGATGTCCGAAGTAGGTCCAGCATCCGTGCGCATCCAACATTCCGTCCTCGACATAGGGGATGCCGAGCAGATGCTGGATGCCAACCGTTGGATCCACGCTGGTCTTCGCAGGTTCCGCTGAAAGGCTCGGGGGTGAAAACAGGAACAAAAGCGATCCCCTTAGGCACTACCCATTTTGTTGAGGTTCGTGATGAACCGGTCGACATCTTCGGGGGTTGAGTCCCAGGCGCACATCCAGCGCACCAGTCCCTCGCGTTCGTCCCAGGGCCAGAAGAAGGTAGCCCGCTGCAAGGGTTCCAACCATGCCAGTGGGATGCGGGCAAACACGGAATTGGCCTGCACCGGGAAAGCCACCTTCACGGCAGGCACGTCGACCAGGGCTTGATTCAGCCGTTGGGCAATGGCATTGGCGCGGCGGCCGTTCTCGATCCAGAGGTCATTTTCAAGGAGTGCCTCGAACTGAGCGGCAATGAAGCGCATTTTGGAGGACAACTGCATGCTGTGCTTTTGCCAGTAGGGAAATTCTTTACCCAGGCCCGGTGTCAAAAAAACAACGGCTTCCCCGCAGAGCATGCCTTGTTTGGTGCCGCCAAAGCTCACTACATCGACGCCCGAGGCCACCAGCATTTCGTGAACGCCACAATCCATGGCGGCCATGGCACAACCCAGCCGCGCGCCATCGATATGGATTCCCAGGCCGTGCTGTTTGGCAATGCCGATCAACTGACGCAATTCTTCCAGAGAGTAGAGGGTGCCAACTTCCGTTGGCTGCGTAAGCGTCAAGGCGACTGGGTGCACGCCGTGTACACCATGGCCCCGACCCAAAACTTCCACCAGGGCAGGGGGATCGATTTTCCCGTTCACACTGCGCAAGGGAATCAGGCGCATGCCCAAGTTTCGCTCAGGCGCGGTGCTTTCGTCGTTCCAGAGATGCGCCAGATCTGAGCACAGCACGGCCCCGTAGGGTTTGTGAAAGGCCATCAACGACAACACGTTGGCGGCGGTGCCATTGAACACAAAGTGCGTTGCGACCTCTTGTCCAAAGAGTCGACTAAAAGCCGCTTGGGCCCGGGCCGTCACGGCATCTTCGCCATAGGCCATGGCGTGCCCATGATTGACGGCGGCGATGCGTTCCATCACGCGGGGGTGAACCCCGGCGAAATTATCACTGGCAAAGCCACGGGGAAAAAGATCCGTTGGGTTTTCCATGGGAATCAAGCTTCGGACCGTTGGGAGATACGCGGACTGGTACCGGGTCCTTGGCCGATTCGCCGCCCCAGCGATTCTATTTGGGCGCGAATTTTGGCCGTGGTGATATCGGCGGTTTCATGGAGCCCTGCCTTCCCTGGATAGATCTGGTAAAGCACCCGGTATTTGGGCTGGGTGAGGTTGGGCATGATGACGTTGGCTCCGCGTAGCAGGCCATTGGCACGACCCGAACTGGGATCCAGAGTGGCCAGGGCGGTGGTGCTGGGGATATTCGTTTCAGGGCAAACCAGGCGAGTGAGCGCCAAGGCTTTTAGGGTTGTGAGGGGATCGGAAGGCACCTGTTGCGTGCCGGCCTCAACCATGAGCATCTCGCCCAGTGGGCCTTCCAGAGGCGTGCCGGGGCTGGGGATATAAGGACCAATGCCGATCATGTCCATGTCGTAGTTTTGGAACGTGTAAATGTCGTTGGCTAAGGTCTGCCAGGTTTGACCCGGGATGCCCACCATCACACCGGTGCCGATTTCGAATCCAATCTCGCGCATGCGCATCAACTGCTGAATGCGGTCCGAAACGCCACCGGGAAGATTGGGATGAATGCGTTGATAGAGATCTTCGTCGGTGGTCTCGAAGCGCAGTAAGTACCGATCTGCACCGGCCTCACGCCAAGCTTGAAGATCTGCTTCACTGCGTTCCCCCAGCGACAACGTGATGGCTAGCCCAGTGCGGTCCTTGATCTTGCGGATGGTGTCCGCCATCCATTCGCCCGTGATGCCGGGATCTTCGCCCGCCTGCATGACCACGGTGCCAAAGCCATATTCCAACGCTTTGTCGGCACATTCCAGGATGTCTTCCTGAGTCATACGATAGCGCTCCACCTTGGGCGCGCAGGCCGCGATTCCGCAATAGGCACAGCTTCGCTGACAGACATTGGAAACTTCGATGAGACCTCGGAGGTGGACCTCCTCTCCGACATAGAGATGCCGGGTCAAATCGGCGGCACGCCAGAGCATCTCTAAACGGATTGGGTCCTCTTCGAGTAGCCAAGTGGGGATTTCTTCCGGAGTCATAGTGTTCCTTCTTCAGTGTTGCCATCGGGTCGCGGGGCCCCTCCAGTGTGAAGGATCCTGGGTTCATTCAGGAGAAATCGTGGCGAAAGCCCAGAGTTTGTAGTGGTAAAAAATCGCTTGGCAAACAGTTGGCCGGAGGAATTCATCCGTTCAGCCTTTTTATTTACGGACGCAGATTGACGTGATTGGGGTGCAGGCCTTCAATGGACGATGCAACCCCGCTTTTTGACACCCCGCTCCGGTAGCGGCTGACCCCTGGAGGTCCATCAATGATCCACGTTCAAAACCTACCGCGTTTCACGCGGTGTTTCTTATCCCTGGTGATCGCGGTGCCCATGATGGCCGCCGCACCCGAGGCGGTCAAAGCTTCAGCCAAGGCAGCCGGGACTAGGAATCAGCTACCTCCCGTGCTGGATCGGGAATTGTTTTTCGGGAATCCGGAAATCTCCGGTGCCCAGCTTTCTCCTGATGGCAAATACATCGCCTTCATCAAGCCCTTGAAGGATGTTCGCAATATCTGGGTAAAGAAGACCGGCGAGCCCTATGCTTCCGCAAGACCCATCACGGCGGACCCCAAGCGACCGGTCCCCGGATATTTCTGGAGCCGGGATGGTAAGCAGATTTTGTTCGTGCAAGACAAGGACGGAGACGAGAACTACAACGTGTACGCGGTGAACCCAGCCGCTCCTAATGCGGAGGGCAAGGAAGTTCCTGCCGCCCGCAATATCACGGATGCGAAGGGTGCTCGGGCCATGATCTCCAGTGTGCCAAAAAATGACCCCGACACGATCTATGTTGGGCTCAACGATCGCGATGCTTCCTGGCACGATCTCTACAAGGTGAAAATAAGTACCGGCGAGCGAACGCTTATCCGCAAAAATACTGAACGCATCGCAGGCTGGGTGTTCGACTCCAAGGGACAGCTTCGCTTGGCCATGCGCACCACCGATAAGGGCGACACCGAGATTCTGCGAGTGGATAAGGATTCCTTTGCGCCCATTTACACGTGCAATGTCTTTGAATCTGCAAGTCCTTCCAATTTCCACAAGGATGGCAAACGTGTTTACCTTGAAACCAACAAGGGC
>JAUYES010000432.1 GCA_030691225.1 Holophaga sp.
CCAGGGGGTTGAAATACGACACCAGTAAATCCCCTGAGGGGGTCAAGCGGGCATAGGAGACATGGTTTTCCCGCAAACCGTCCCTGGCGCCGAAGCGCTGCCACTTACCTTGCTCCAGCAACGCGAGGCCATTGGCACCGCAGGCCCAGATTCGCCCACCGGGTTCCTGGAACATATCGCTGACACGCTCGGAAGCGTCACCTCCAGGCAATTCCACTGGCTTGAAGTCCAGGCGGGACCCCGTGCAGGTGGTGCTGATTACTCCGGCGGCCTCGGTGGCGGCCCACAAACGATCTGCGGAATCGATCAGGAGTTTGAAAATGCGCTTGGTAGGTCGTCCAATATCGATTGGAAAGCGTTTAAGGGAACGTGTTTTGGGATCGTAGCGCAGGATTTCCTGCGTATTCCCAGCCATATAGAGTCGCCCTTGAGCATCCTCCACTAGGCAGCGAGCAACGAGGTTAGCGGTGCCCGGAATGGTTTCCCAAACGCCTCCTTTGGCCCGGCAGGCGCCCCGGTCAGTGCCGATCCAAAGTTGGTGGGTGCGATCCCTGAAAATGGTTCGGATGATGTTGCTGGGGAGTCCCTCGGTGGTGCCATAGGTAGTGAGGACGCCGCGACCGAGGCGACGGTAGGCACCCACCCCCGCCACCCAGAGATTGCCTTCGCGATCTTCGGCGATGGATCTTGCAAAATCAGCCGGGAAGCCTTGTTCCTTGCCCATTACCTGCCATGTATCCCCGACCATGGTGAGCAAACTGGAGTTGGTCGAAATCCATAGCTGCCCTTTGCGGTCAATGGATAAATAGCCTCGTGAACCCGCAACCATAGGCGGTGTTTGAGCCAGACGAAAGGTGGTTTCAGTGGGTTTGAGGACCCAGAGTTGGGTGGCCGAGCGCGCCCACAAGCGTCCGTTGACATCACCCGCCAGGGCATCAAGGCGGATGCTCTGAAATCCTGGAACACAGGGAATGTTGCGCCATTTTCCTGTTTCGAATTCGAATACCTCCGTTTCAAACTTGCCGCCCACCGAGCGACTGCTGGCCACCCACACTTTGGGTAACCCGGGTGCCGCCCAGAGCGCCGTGGCCTCTCCTCCTGGCCAGCCTGGGACTTTCTGGAAAGTGCCATTGGCTTCCTGCTGAAAAGGCCCCTGGGGAGTGCTCACCCAGATCCGTCCCTCGGGGCCAGTGGCTAGGCTTTCCACGGGAACCCGAGGGAATTCCGGGCATACAAACCGACCTTCACTCCAGCGACCCAATCCTTGGTACGTTCCGGCCCACAGGTTGCCCGCAGGATCCTGGTGCATGACAAAGACCTCACCCGAGGGAAGCCCTTGATCCATACCGAAATTTTGGAATCGGTGCCCGTCGTATCGGGATACGCCACCCTCGGTGGCCATCCACATGAAGCCCTGGTGGTCCTGGATGATGGACCACACGGCTAAGTTGTCCATTCCCGATTCCACCCCATAGATCTTGAAGGCGGTGCGGGCTTTGGGCAGATCCTCGGCTTGGGCCACGCTTCCCAGAAGCCATAGGGCCAATCCCCAAAAGACACGTTTCCACGCCATGGTCGTCCCCGTTCGTGAAGGAACTATCGGCAGTCCTCGAAGGGATAGTGAGAATTAAGGACTCTTGTGAAATTCGATTAATGGAACGCCTTTAACGGGGATTGCAGACCCCTGGCATCATGGGCATGACACGAGGAGCCCCATGCGCAGCCAAGTCATGTTTTTTCTCGCAGCCAGCCTGGTGGCTCAGCCGCCCCTGGAAACTCGGATCAAGGAAGACCTGGCCTTTCTGGCCGGACCCGACCGCCAAGGGCGTGGCAATGGCTCCCTGGGGTTGGATCAGGCGGCCGCCTTCCTTACGAAGGGCTATGAATCGATGGGGCTTAAACCCCAGAGTCAGCGATTTACCTTTGTGGACCGCATTAGCCGAACCAAGGCCAAGGCCACCGTGGGCGGAGGTGCTCCCTTGGTCTGGGGCCAAGACCTCGACGCGATCGGGTTCAGCGCCGATGGTGCCTTTTCGGGCAAGCCGATGCTCTACCTCGGGTACGGCCTAAAAACCATGGGCTACGACGATCTCGAAGGCCAGGACGTGCAAGGCAAGGTCGCCCTGATCCTTCGCACGGTGCCCGACGCCAAGGCCTTTGCCATGGTGGGCAGGTCCGACCGGGGCGTCTTGGCGCGATCCATTCGCCTCCAAAAGGCCGGAGCCCTGGCGGTGATCATTCTGGAAAATGAGGATCGACCCCGGCCCCTCGCCCGGGAAGAAGGTCCCTTGAAGCTCGAGATCCCCGTGCTAAGCCTGCCAATCCAGACCCTAAAGGGCGCCTGTGGCGATCTCACGGCGATTGCTCAACAAAGTGCAGACACCGGCAAGCCAGCCAGTCAGGAATACCCAACGACGTTCAGCCTGGAACTCAGCCTGGATCGCCATCAGGCCATGCTCCCCAATGTCGCCACGATCATCCCCGGTTCGGACCCCAAGCTGAAAGAAGAGTTCATCGTGCTGGGGGCGCATCTGGATCACCTGGGCCTCGGGGAACGGCATAGCCTTTCGGGAGAAGCCGGGCGTGGGAAGGTGCATCCCGGCGCCGATGACAATGCCAGCGGTACGGTCATGGTCTTTGAGCTGGCCAAACAGCTAAAAAACCGCCCCACTCGTCGATCGGTCGTGGTGCTGCATGTTTCGGGCGAAGAAGAGGGCCTTTTGGGCAGCGCCCACTGGGTGCAGAACCCCACCGTCCCGCTGCCCAGCGTTAAGTTCATGCTCAATTTCGATATGGTCGGCCGCCTGGATTCCACCAAGCCCACCCTGCAAATTGGTGGCCTGGGTGCTCCCAAAACCGCCCTGGCCAAGGCCAAGACCTTCGCTCCCGAAGGCTTGGCCATCGGTGACGATCTCGGGGTGGCCGTGGGTGGCTCCGATCACATGAGCTTTTCCGCGGCGAAAATCCCCACCTTTTTCTTCTTCACCGGCGTCCACGGGGACTATCACCGAACCTCCGATACCACGGACAAAATCAATGTGCAGGGCATGGCCACCATCACCACCCTGGCGGAAAAAATCGTTCGCGATCTAGCCGATGCGGACCAGGTGCCAGCCTTTGATCCCGAAACAGCCAAGCTCCCCACCGTGCGGGGAGGGCCAGTCCGCGTAGCCTTTGGCAGCATTCCGGATTTCACCGAAAACCCCAAGGGTTTCCGCATCAATGGAACCTCACCGGGCTCCGCCGCCGAGGCCATTGGCCTAAAGGCCGGGGATGTGATGACCACCTTCGGCGGCAAGCGCATCCGTAATCTCTATGATTTCCAGGAAGTGCTTTCCTCCTTCAAACCCGGGGACAAGGTCCGCGTGGTGTGGCTGCGGGGTGAAACCACCATGGAGCAAGACGCCATCCTCAAAGGCCGGTGAACCGATATGCTGCTTAAGCTTCCCGAGTCCTTTCCAACCACCGTGCACATTCTAGAAAAGCTGGAAGGCGGCTGTTTGCCCAAGGGCCCCTGGGTGCTGGTGGGCGACGATGCCATTCGCCCGCTCTGGGAACGTGCCGGGATGCCCGTACCCCCCGGTTCCCGCTGGGTGAGTCTCGATGAAACCACGAAGCGTCTGGACACCCTCATCCCGTGGTTGGAGGCTTGGGCTGCGCTGCCTCTGCATCGGGATGTCTGCATCGTGGCGGCGGGCGGCGGCGTTCTCACCGATATGGTTGGCCTCGCGGCGGCCCTCTTTCTGCGGGGTGTTACCTGGCAGGCTTGGCCCACCACACTGCTTTCTCAAGTGGATGCGGGACTCGGTGGAAAAACCGCCGTGAACCTAACGGCAGGAAAGAACCTTGCCGGTGCCTTCCATCCTCCGGAACACATGGTGGTGTGCTCGGCCTTTCTCGACACGTTGCCTTTGCGGCAACTACATTCGGGCCGATGGGAACTGATCAAGATGGCCTTTCTGGAAGGCGACACGGCTTGGGCCGAACGCCTAATGGCATCACCCAAACCGGACTCTAACGATCTGGCCAGGGCTTTGGAAATCAAGGCAGAACTCGTCCACCGCGATCTGCGGGAAGCCGGGGACCGAAAACTCCTGAATCTGGGCCACACCCTGGGGCATGCCCTGGAAGCCGCCTCGGATTTCCGCCTGCTCCACGGCGAGGCCGTGGGCTTGGGTCTCCTCGCCGCATGTTTCCTGGCCGAGGAGGCAGGCCTTCCCGCATTTCCACCCGAACTCCTGCAGCGACTGGCCAAGCACCTGCAGCCCCTAGCCCCGGAGATCGCCCCCTGGGAAGCCTGCCTGCCCTGGTTGGCCCGCGACAAAAAGATCGATACGGGCGCGAATGGAACCGCCCCGGCAGTACACTGTGTTCTGCCTCAGCCTGGGAATCGTGCCACGTTGAGGTTCCTATCTCCCGAAGCCTGGATTACTGCCCACGCCAAGCTACTGAACTCTTTTTGCTGAGACACCTCCGTGCACCCATTGAAATACCTGGTCGTTCCCATTCTTGTTGGCAGCAGTGGTTTCAGCCTTTTAGCCCAGAGCACCGAGGACCCCCGCACCCTGATCTTGCAAGGTCGGGCCATGCAGCGGCGCGGAGGTGGTGATGATCCCGCTGGAGCCGCCTTGCTATTCCGAAAGGCCGTGGCGCTCTCGCCGAAAAGCGCGGAGGCCAATCTGCGCCTTTCCGAGGCGCTGATGGAATCCGGTTCCCTGGAAGCCGCGGTAGAACCTGGCACCCGCGCCGCAAATCTGGATCCTTCCCGCGCAGAGGCCTGGGCTCACCTGGGAATGTTGCATTACCTACGCGGGAGAAAGCTGCCCGAGGCCCAGGCACAGGCCCAAAAGGCTCTCCAACGGGCGGCCACGTTAATGCCATCGGATGCGGAATTGTGGACTCGCCTCGCCGAAGTCGCCGAGACCTGCAAAGACCAGCCTGCCGCCATCAAGGCCTGGACCCGGGTGGGCCGTTTGCGTCCGCCCTTCTCCATCCAGGGCCGAAACCTTGGTGATATCGCCTGGGAACGGGTGGCCACCCTTGCGGCGGGTCCCAATTACTATGAGCTCCGCCGCGAGGCCGTGCTGGCGCTTTGCAACGGAAAATATCCAGATGCACCTAGCCTGCGACTCCTGGAAGATTTGGCCCGAGAGCAGGTGGAAAAGGGGTTTCTGGGCCACGCAGAAGAAAGCTTTGCCCTGCTGGGTCGAAGCCTTCCCAAGGAGCCCGCGGTTTGGGACAACATCGCCCTCATCCAAATTCGCACGGCCCGATTTCAAGAAGCCATCGAGACTTTGCGTCGGGCCGAAGCGCTTCGCTCTACACCCCGAGGGGATTTCAACACGGGCCTTTGCCTCATGAATCTGGGCCAGTTTGAAGAATCAGAACCACGCTGGCGCTCGGTCTTGAAGGCCTCCAAATTCACCAAAGAAGACGAACAACTCGCGGCCAATGCCCGCACGCTCCTGGCCACGTCGATGCTCCTGCGGGGCAAGCCCAAGGAAATGCTCGAACTGTTGAAGGGCTGGCCCGAAGTAAAAACGCAGCCAGAATTATTGGCCCTTGAGGCCCAGGGGCTCATTCAAACCCAAGCCCTGAAACAAGCCCGGCTCGTTCTTCGGGATGGCATGGCTCGCTTTCCGCAGCATGGGATTTTCCTGTTGGCAAAGGCCATCCCCGAAAAGCAGTTCAACGGTGGCGTCTTTTCTGGCAAAGAGTCCCGGAATGCCTTGCAACAATTGGATCTCGAGATAATCGCCGGCCAAATGGGCGAGTTCCGCCGCTGGGATCGCTGCTTGGAATTCGTGCTTCTGGCCCGAAAAACGGCCCCGGTGCGGGATATTGAACTGCTCCTGCTGCAGGGCAGTGCCCTCCAGGAATTGGGGCGCATGAGCGAAGCCGTCCAGGTGCTTCGCGAGGGGCAACGCATGAATCCGGGTCATCCGACCCTACAAAACAATTTGGGCTACGTGTTGCTGGAGATGGATGAAAGCCAATTGCCGGAGGCCGCCGCCCTCATCGAGGCCTCCCTCAAACAGGAGCCTGATAACAGCAACACCATGGATAGCTGGGGTTGGGCGCTATTCAAACAAGGGAAATTCAAGGAATCGGAAGAAGTCCTCCGCAAGGCCTCTGAGCTTTCACCCTTCAGCCCCGAGATCCGCAAGCATCTTGGAGAAGCACTCCTTTCCCTCGGCCGTCTGGAAGAGGCCCTGGAGCAGTGGGAACGGGCCTTGGCTTATGCCTTCCCCGATCGAAAGGCCCTGGAAATTCGGGCGCGGGAATTGCGCACTCGCATCGCCAAAAAGCGTCACGAGGCTGCCCAGGCGGATCCAGACGAACCCATCGAACCCCCAGAACCTAATTTCGATGAGGATCAGGAATGATTTTTCTGTTGGCACTTCCCCAGGCCGTTCAGGCCGAACCGCCAAAGGTTCTTCCTCCCCTGCGGGCCCAGTACGGTTGGGGCTATGTGGGCGACGATGGCGAAGGCAAGGGCGACTTCAGCATCTTGCTGGAACCCGCCACGGGGAAACTGATTCTCGAAGTGCATGGAGTCGGGGAGCGCATTGTCTTTTTGTCAGGCGACCGTGCCTCGGGTTATCGGGTGCAGATTCCCCGGCGGAAAATCGATGAAACCTCGCCCACCCTGAGCGGTTTACCAGTGCCATTCCTGCCTGACATTGGCTCCGTGGAAGGCCTCTACCGGCTCCTCACCCTGGGTGAAGCCAAGGGCGTCAAGGTGACCAAGAAG
>JAUYES010000454.1 GCA_030691225.1 Holophaga sp.
CGGTGCTGCAAAAGCTCGCGCGCTTCCGTGATCAGAAACGGATTGCCGTTGAACGCCGCAGCCGCCTTGCTGGACCATTCGGCGGCGGCATCGTTTTCGGGCTTCACGTTGGTGCTGGCAGCCCACAAGGCTTCCTGCTGGATGGCCGTCAAGGACTGATAGCTGGGGTTCACCAACTGCAGGAAGCGATCGGCGCGTTCCTGGTAGGGCGAAAGTGTCTGGGCGATCATGGGGACACCGAGAACAAGGGCGGGAAACAGGCGCATGCAACCTCCGGGTTCGCCTCCATTCTGCCCCGAGATTCGATGTGACGATGCGCAAAGGCTTGGAGACCCAGCCAACGTGGTACCCTGGCCTTGCGGGATGGCGCGGCGTCATCCCCCCACCTCGAAGGATGCCCCATGCGCTATCTGCCATCGGCCCCCTCGGAGGACCGGGCGCTCCTGGACGCCATTGGCGTCGGACGCGCCGAGGACCTACTGAAGGTAATCCCCCCGGAACTTCGCCTCAATCGTGAACTGGAGCTGCCGCCCCAGGCCTCGGAACTGGACGTGCTGCGCACGATGACGGCGTTTGCCGCCCAGAACCGCCGCTTCACGGCCCGCTTCCTGGGTGCTGGGGCCTACGACCATTTCGTGCCCACCGCCGTGGACATGATCACCAGCCGCGAGGAATGGTTCACGGCCTACACGCCCTACCAGCCCGAAGTGGCTCAGGGCACGCTCCAGGCCATTTTCGAATACCAGACCCTGATCTGCGATCTGACGGGCCTCGAAGTAACCAACGCATCGATGTACGACGGTGCCACCGCCACGGTGGAAGCCGCCCTCATGGCCGTGCGTCAGGCCAAGAAAAAGAACACGATTCTCATCAGCCAGGGCCTGCATCCCCACTACCAGGAAGTGCTCTGCACCAACATCACGCCCCACGAAGGCCTGAAGCTCGTGCAGGTGGCGCTCAAGGACGGCGTGACCGACCTGGACGACCTGAAGGCCAAGCTCGGTCCCGATGTGGCTTGCGTGATGGTGGGCTATCCAAACTTCCTCGGCTGCGTGGAAGATCTGAAAGCCATTTCGGAAATCGTGAAGCCCGCCGGTGCCTTGCTCGTCTCCGTGACCCAGGAGGCCATGGCCTTCGGTTGGCTGGAAGGCCCCGGCAAGCTGGGCGTCGACATGGCCTGTGGCGAGGCCATGAGCTTTGGCAACTACGTCAATTTCGGCGGCCCCTTCCTGGGTTTCTTAGCCGTGAAGGATGCCTATAAGCGCGAAATTCCTGGGCGCCTCATCGGTCAGACCAAGGATCTCGATGGGCAGACGGGTTATGTTCTAACCCTGGCCAGCCGCGAGCAGCATATCCGCCGAGACAAGGCCACCAGCAACATCTGCTCGAACCAGGCCCTGGTAGCCCTACGCGCCAATATTTACCTGCAGCTTGCCGGACCCGAAGGGCTCAAGGGCATCGCCGAGCAGAACGCCGCCAAGGCCCAATACCTGCGCCAGCGTCTGCTGGAACTCCCGACCTTCGAAGCCGTGAACGCTCAGCCCTTCTTCAACGAGTTTGTGCTGCGCTACACGGGGGATGTGAAGGCCATGCAGAAGGCCTGTTCCGACGAAGGCATTCTCGCCGGACTGGACCTCAGCCCCTACGCCACCGCCCTCCAGGGTTGCATCCTCTGGTGCGCCACCGAGACCACCACCCGCGAGCAGATCGAACATCTGGTCGAAGTGCTGGCCCGCATTCCCAGCCTGGCTTGAGGACACACACATGGCCCTCCGAACCCGCGAATCCCTGATTTTTGAAAGTTCCGTAGCCGGCAAGATCGGCATGGATCTACCCCGCCTCGATGTGCCCGCCGCCAAAGACACGCGCCCCGCGCACCTGAAGCGCCATGCCTTCGAGGCCCTGCCCTCTGTTTCCGAAGTGGATGTCATCCGCCACTTCACGCGGCTATCCAAGTGGAATTTCGGTCTGGACGACGGAATGTACCCCTTGGGTTCCTGCACCATGAAGCACAATCCCCGGCTCAACGAGAAAACCGCCGCCCTGCCCGGTTTCACCGAAAGCCATCCCATGGCCCAGGACATCCACGTTCAGGGCAACCTAGCGCTGATGTTCACGCTGCAGGAATGGCTGAAGGAGATCACGGGCATGGACGCCGTGACCCTGCAGCCTTGCGCTGGCGCCGCGGGCGAGCTCACGGGCGTGATGCTCATCCGTGCCTATCACGTGGCCCACGGAAGAAAGCGGAAGGTCTT
>JAUYES010000457.1 GCA_030691225.1 Holophaga sp.
TGGTGCTAACGGCATTGGAACCCACCCCATCCGCAATTTCCTTCAGCGTTGGACTACGCGCCTCCTCTTGCAGGAAGGTGCGGATGAAATTCAAAACCGCGAGTTGTCGTTTGGTAAGATTCGAGGATTTCATGCATCCAAAGGTAGGAGATGGCCGAGACATGGTCAATCCTTTTTTTTCGCTTTTTTTGTGTATCATCGCCAAATTTTCTCGATATCCATCAAATCTTTACCGAATTAGTATACTTTATCCCTAAGTCACTCGGCCTCGTCCGATGCCGAACCAAACCACGATTACTCTAATCCGAAAGGAAAATCATGTCTTTCGCCCCCAAGGCTCCAACCTCGACAGAAAACGCGAAAACACTGATCAATGACTTTTCGGTCGAAATCGCCACGGTCAATGGCTCCGGTAGTCAAACGGCAAACAATGTCTTGATGCGCTCCATTTTTCAAATGGGCGTACCGGTGAGCGGCAAGAATCTTTTCCCTTCCAACATCGCAGGGCTTCCCACCTGGTTTCAGATTCGCGCAAATCACCGCGGCTACGGAGCCCGGAAACACGATGTCGATCTGATGATCTGCATGAACGCCGAAACCGCGCGCGAAGATGTGGCCAAGCTGAAACCAAGTGCCATCTGCATCTACGACGAGCCTTTAAAACTCAGCGAACTCCGAAATGATCTAGGCTTTTTCCCCGTGCCGTTTCAGCAGCTTGTTGCGGCTTCTTGTCCCGAACCCAAACTCCAGAAACTCGTGAAGAACATGATCTATGTGGGCGTGGCCGCCCGCATGCTCGGCATCGATATGGACGAGGTTCGAAAGGCCATCTCTCGTCAACTCAAAGGCAAAGAAAAAGCCATCGAACTCAATGGTGGTGCGGCACAGGCCGGTTTTGATTGGGCCGACCAAAATATTCCCGATCAGGATCGACTTCGCATCATTCGCGATAACAAGACCGAAGGTCAGCTCATCATCGATGGCAACTCGGCCTGTGCGCTTGGCGCCATGTTCGCAGGTGTCACCGTAGTGGCTTGGTATCCCATCACGCCCAGTTCCAGCCTGGTGGAAACACTTGCAGAATACGCCAAGGAATACCGCGTCGATCCAACCACCGGCAAAAGCACCATCGCCATCGTTCAAATGGAAGATGAGCTCGCCAGTGCTGGAGCCATTATTGGCGCTGGCTGGGCCGGTGCGCGCTCCATGACCACGACCTCGGGCCCCGGCATTTCGCTCATGTCTGAATTCATCGGCCTGGCCTACTTTGCAGAGTGCCCCGCTGTGTTTGTCGATGTTACCCGCATGGGGCCTTCTACCGGGCTTCCCACACGCACGAGTCAAGGGGATGTGGAAATCTGCGCCAAATGCAGCCATGGCGATACCTACCACATCTGCCTTTATCCTGGAAACATGGAGGAATGTTTCGAATTCACCTACCAGGCCTTCGATCTTGCTGAGCGCTATCAGACACCGGTTTTCGTTGTCACCGATCTCGATCTCGGCATGCAGAACTGGGCCACCAAGCCCTTCACTTTTCCCGAAGGAAAGTTCGATCGTGGCAAGGTGCTCAACGAACAGCAACTCCAGGAAGTCCAGGACTGGGGCCGCTACAAGGATGTGGATGGTGATGGCATCTGCTACCGAACCTTGGCTGGAACACCCGGCGGCAAGGGCGCCTACTTCACGCGCGGCACCGGCCACAACGTTAATGCGCTCTATTCCGAAAAGCCCGAGGATTGGAAGTCCAACATCGATCGCCTTCGGCGGAAATTCGATACCGCTCGTACCTCGGTGCCACCGCCGATTCTTCGCAGCACCGGTTCGAGTCGCGGTGTCTTGGCCTTTGGCTCGAGCGATTCAGCCGTGATCGAAGCCCTCGATATTCTCGAAGAAAGTCACAGTAAAAAAGTTGATTACCTGCGCGTTCGCGCCCTGCCCTTTACCCAGGAAGTGGAATCCTTCCTGGAGCGTATGGACGTTGTCTACGTCGTTGACCAGAATCGCGACGGCCAAATGGCCAACTTGCTGCGCGAATTTTTCCCCGAGCCTTCCGGAAAAATCCGAAAAGTGCTGCACTACGACAGCACTGCCATCAACGCCCAGACCCTCGTCGATCAAATCAACGAATTCGAGAAGTGAGCGCTGCCATGACCACGACCCCCACCATTCCAACCAACAAACTCGGCCTGACCAAGCAGGATTACGTGGGCGCAAAATCCACGCTATGCCCCGGCTGCGGCCACGATGCCATCACCGCCCAGATCATTCAATCCGCCTGGGAAATGAACATCAAGCCCCACATGGTCGCCAAACTTTCGGGCATCGGCTGCTCCAGCAAAACACCCACCTATTTCCTGAATCAAGCCTGGGGCTTCAACTCCGTGCATGGTCGCGCCGCCGCTGTCTGCACCGGCGTCACCCTCGCCAATCGCGAGTTGACCAACGTTATCGCCAGCGGCGATGGCGACTCGATGTCCATCGGCATGGGGCAATTCGTTCACATGATTCGGCGCAATGTTCCCGTGGTTTACATCCTTGAAGACAACGGCGTCTACGGGTTGACCAAAGGGCAATTTTCAGCCACCGCCGATATCGGCTCTGTGCTGAAAAAGGGCGATGTGAATGAACTGCCTCCCATCGATCCCTGCACCTTGGCCATGGAAATGGGCTGCGGCTTCGTGGCCCGCAGCTATAGCGGCAACCCCAAACAGCTCAATACCATCCTCAAGGCCGCCTTTGCCCATCGCGGCACGGCCCTGATCGATGTCATCAGCCCCTGCGTCACCTTCAACAACCACGAAGGCAGTACCCGCTCCTACAAGGCCACCAAGGACAAGGAAATTCCCCTTCAGGAATTAGGCTTCGTGGCTTACCACGAGCAGGAATCCGTGGAAATCCCAGCCGGAGAAGCCCGCGAAGTGGCCTTCCCGGATGGCAGTCGTTTGACCATCCGCGCGCTGCGCAAAAATTACGATCCCACCGATCGCTTTGGCGCCATGAAGGATATTCACGAGGCTCACTCCGCAGGCGAATTCCTTACCGGGATCATTTACATTCAGCCGGATCGACCCACCCTGCATGACTACGTGCATATGGTGGACGCACCCCTGGCGCAACTTCCACAAAGCACCGTCAAGCCCAATGCCGAGGCCCTGCGCGCCTGCATGGAAGAACTGATGTAATTCGCGTCAGCGTTTTGTCGGATACAAGAATTTGGGTCGGGAATCCGCAACCGCCGACACGTTGACGCCTGAAGACGTTCTCATTTCCTGCTGAACCCAGTAGGGAATGAGACCGTTGTACCAAACAGAAGGAATGGTCGGCGGTTGGAAGTTGGCCCCGTGCATAGCCATGAATTCCGAAAGCATCTGGCTGGTTATCGAACTTGCCTCACCGATTCGAAACGAGTGCACCATCACCGGCGCAAAGGCCAAATTAAGCTCTCGGACACGGTCTTGATGCATGCTGAAAAGGCTATCCACCACCTCCACCGTAGCCCCCGGTATTCCCCGCCCACGCCTTCGATTGGAATGCGTCAACGCCGGTTTTTCCGAAACCCACCCCCGCCAATCGGCTGATCCCAATTCCGTGCGAGGCAAGAGTAACGACCAGCCCCCGTCAAACACCTGCGACAGCAACCGCGGTTGTCCAGGATCCACAGCCCCCTGGGCAAACCCAGCGGCAGTGGTAAAAATCAGAGCAAAAATCGACCGCGTTTTCATGCCCTAAGCATCGGCCCCAAGCCCCACAAAAACAAGGGCCCACCCGCAGAACACTCCCTTAAAGTTGACGCTGAGCCGAGCCCGGCTAGACTGGTAATTCCCATGGGGCTGTAGCTCAGCTGGGAGAGCGCTGCAATCGCACTGCAGAGGTCGTCAGTTCGATCCTGATCAGCTCCACCAAAACCCCTTAGAGAAATCTAGGGGGTTTGTTTTTTAACGATAGGCACCAACCTGCTGAGCTTCAGCGCCGCGAGCGATTCCTGAACGCTCAAATCGTTTTTTTGATCACTGAAGATCGTGAAGCTAATGACCAGCGACCCAAGACCCATCACTCCGTGGGTGATTACCGGGTAATCTCCCGGAACTGGGCCAGAAGCCGGTCGCGTGTAGGTTTTATCGGTCGCGGAGAAATGAAAACCGGTGCCATCGCTACCCTTGAACTTGGTTAGCGGGAAATCTATTTCGACCGATGATTCCACGATGGCGACATTCCCTTTCATGGTCCAGTCGCGGAGTTTGTCCTCCGAAAGGGTCGTGGAAATGCCCTTGGGATCCCATAGAACGGTGATCTCCAACTCCCCCCGGGGGTGGCTGGCGCGCTCCAAATGGATGGTGGGAGGCTGATTCGCAGGTGCATCGCGCTTGAGAACTTTCCATGGCGGCGATAGGGCGATGCGGAAATGGCCCTTACCTGGAACGGGCAGATCCGCAGAACGGCAAACTGAGGTAGGAAGTGCGATTGCGCAGACTAGGAGGAAGGTGCGCAAGGTAGAGGCGAAATGCATTTGAACTCCTAGGGGTTCTTCGATATCAGGGAAGCCCCCTCGCTTCGTTGCAAAGGAAGGGGTTTCTCGATTTGCAAATTTCCATAATCACCTGATACTCGGCCTGTTTAAATCCCAACGAATAGGGGCCAATTCATCCGGAATCATAGTAGAAACAGGCGCATTATCTGTTGCCTTCACAGCGCCCTCATCAACGAACACATCTGTCCACGGTCGGTCACCCCATTCGCCTTGCGCCTCCAATGCCCTGCGGCTCCAGGTTTGACTCTTATACTGGTTGCGAGCAAAGGCATTCCGCCAATTCTTTCGGTAGGCCATTGTAAGAATCAGATAGTCTCCATCTGGCAAGAAATTCTTTCCATTCCGAGTGACCACTGGATACCGAGAACGAGTGACCACTGAGTACCTAGATGTAGAGTCATCTGCCTTCAGGGGTGCCGGATCCACATTTTCAAAAAGCGAAGCAACTTTCTCGACTTCCCCCATCCATGTGGCTTCCAAGTCCAGATCAGCCTGCTTCTGGTTTAGCTCAAGTAAAGTGACCCCAGACTCAGAGGAACGGCCCTCCAGGAAGGGACGCTTGCCAGGATGTACCTTCAGGCGGTACCCCTTGATCCCCCCATAAACATAGTCGTATTTCCGGCTAAGGGGGGCCAGAGCGGGATTGTCGACAGGTTTCCCATCGTATGCATTGGCGCCACCCCCATCGTTGACAGAGATATCCGAATCGAAAAGAACTTTTCCATCCTGGCCCAGCGTGAGCGTGCGGCGCCAAGCATTTCCACCCGGGTCAGAATGGAATTCGGACCGTGGTATCGCATAGAACTCCACGAAATAATCGTCCAGGCGATTCAACCAGAGTGACAAGGAAAGCCAGGCCCCTTGTTCAGAACCCATCCAAGGCACGGCCTCCGAAATCTCCTGGCGCTGGCGTTCAGGTCCCCATTGCGGGTTTGCCCGGGGTTCAACCACCAGCCCCTTGATGCGCGGCGGAATCGCGCGGGAGAGATTTTCCATACAGATGGCTGACCACACCGCGGCTTTATCTAAGGCCAGTTCGCCCAAAGTATCGAACCCGTTGGAGCGCAACTTCAGCCACGATCGCTCGTCCAGGTACCCCAATGGCACCGCTGGATCCACCGGGTTGGCAAGGGCCACAGGTTGCTGGCGTTCCGGATCATAGGTTCCTTCCTTCGGATCTGAATGGGTAAGGTACAAGTCGCCAGGCTGAATGCGACCCTGCATGGAAGTGAAAAAATCTCCCAGGTAATCAGCCCCAGGGCTCGGGCCCACAAAACCCCTTCCGGGAAAACCCCAATAACCTCCGTAGCTTCCCCACCTTGTATCGAATGCTTCACCTTGGTAATCACCATTCGGGATCCAAAAAGCACAGCGGGAATTGTAATTCTGCCAAGCCGGTGAGGTATGAGTGGGCATGGTGAAACACAGCTGCTGCCCTGCGAAAAGCCCTCCTTCGGGCATTGGCAAACGCCCCTTCCCGTTCCTGCGGTCCGCGAGGATCCGCTCAATTCCCGGTAAACCGCTCAACGACAGATCCTGCACCTTAAGAGATGTCTTTTCAAATTCGTTCCCGCCACTTGGAACCCAAGCACTAACGAAATGGCTCCGGTTTTCTGCAGCCCAAATTGCTTTGGACGTTTGCGCGTCCAAGGCCCACCCACCGTTTTGAGGGGATTTGAAAATGGTTTGAAATTCTGGATTGGCACTCAATCCAGTCATGTAAAGGTTCTGGATATCTGGAATAACCCGCTCGCTCAGGAAGGCTGAAACGCGGAAGTAAGGATAATTCTTTTGATCAAGTCGACCACCCCGTGCGAATCCTCGGTTGGTTTTTCTGGATTCAACCCCAAGCTGCAGATCCCCCCAAAAATAATTGGCGAAGTTATCAACCCCCCAGGGGTCCGAAGAATTCTGCTGCACGGCAACCTGCTGCCTTAGATAGGAGGCCTCGTGGGGGATACTGCGCCCCTTCCCTCCTGTCAACCCGCCATCCCAATGCCACCATTCCATCCCCTCCCACACAGCGTGCATAATGTTGGCCGAGTGGGCCACTGCGCATTGATCCTGAACGAGGTGTGTCATATAGGCCAAATACCGGTACATATCCTCGTTACTTCTCCGTACGGCCGGGAAACGCTTCCAGATCCGGCTGGGACCAGCTCCACCCTCCGGCCAAGCCTTGTCAGCTAGCCCTGTGTTGATCTGCCCATGCACCTCCTGGGCCCGGATCCAAAAGCGGTAAAAGGGCCCGGAATTGAAGTCGGTTGATTTTGCGGAATTATCCACCGCACTGTCATCCGGACCGGCCCACTCGTTGGGCAACATGATGTTTCCGTGGGCGTTCGCATCGGCATCTAGCGTGCTTCCATATTCAGCCATGGCATCTGCCACAGTCGTGACTTTACTGACAGCCACATCACGTCCACCTATCACTTCCGTTTTTAATACTTGGCCCCACTCACCCGATTTTTCGGGAAAGGCCAGTCGGAGCAATTCAAAGGCGCGGGTGAACATGGCGCGGTGGGTGCCAGGCACAACTTTGTCACTCTTCCAGGCCCACATGGGCGCGACAACCATGGTCGCCACTAGGGTCGAAATGGTGCGCTTGAATTTAAATTGCATCAGAAATCCCTTTTCTTTTTCAGGCAGCCTTTTTGGAGACACATGCTTGGCTGAACACCCCCCAGCCAATCACGTTTTTCTTCAGTCTCAGTCGGGTTGATATCAAAAAGCCGCTCGTTGGTGATGCGAGCTTGGTATTTATCGCGCTGCTCGTTTCGAATCCTGGGAAGCCCCAGATGACGGGCATACATGCTCAGGCTGGACACCACATCCATCGGATTGCTATCTTCTGCATCGGTATCATTTATCACAATAGTGTCCCGATAATATTTCCGGAACATGGCCTCTAACAAAGGATTAGCCCTGAATGCAAACGAAGGGCAGAAGGGGTCTTT
>JAUYES010000463.1 GCA_030691225.1 Holophaga sp.
GCGATGGGCAAGGAGCGGTGCCGCAACCCCATGATGACGCCATCCTCCGTCCAGGCCGTGCGCTCCAAACAATCGGGGAGCTGCGTCACGGCAAGGCTATGATACCGACCCACCTCAAAGGGATCCGGCATTCCGTCGAAAAGACCGCAACCCCCATGCCGAACACTGGATACCTTTCCATGCACCGGCTTGGGAGCGCGTTCAACCCTTCCTCCAAAGGCCAGGGCCAAGCATTGATGCCCTAAGCACACCCCCAAAATGGGAATCCTTTCCGCAAAAGCCTGAATGGTTTCCATGGCGAGGCGGGCATCTTCGGGACGGCCTGGGCCGGGGCTTATCACCAGCAAATCCGGCGCTTCCCGTTCAATATCTAGAATCGTCCCCTGGTCTCTTCGCAACACAACAACATGCGCCCCAGCCTCCACCAGCCCATGGCGGACGTTATGGGTGAACGAATCCAAGTTGTCCAAAAGCAAAACCCGCATCCTTCCGGTGTACCGGGTACGCCCTCGCACGTCAAAGGTTCCTTCCGTTTCCAAAATGCAAAGGCCTCGCGCGCGAGGCCTTTGCATTTTGGAAAAGGGAAAAGGGGTGAACAGAATTAGCGATTCGCTGCGGTTAGCCCCACGCGTTTGACCTGCATCTCGGCGATATCGCGCACACCGGCAAGGGCGGCATCGATATGGGCCTCGGTGTTGAAGGGACCGATGCCAAAACGCACGGCCCCGTGAAGTTTGTCGGTACCCAGATGTTCGTGAACCATGGGCGTGCAATGCAAGCCCGTGCGGCAGGCGATGTTGTAATCCACGTCCAGCATGGTGCCAGTATCCATGGCCTCCATACCCACCACATTGAAACTCAATACGCTGATGCGGGGCTTAGACACATCCTTGGCGCAGTACATTGTCACGCCTTCAATTTCGGCCATCCCATCGCGCAAACGGGTCCAGAGCGCCATCTCGTGATCGTGAATGGCCTTGATGCCATAGCGGTTCACCCACTTCACACCCGCGTTGAGCCCTGCGATGCCGGGCAGGTTGGGCGTGCCGTATTCCATGCGATAGGGATATTCATCCAGGTGATTGCGCTGGGCGCTTTTCACGCCAGTGCCACCGGCACGCGTGTGGGCAATTTCGACGCCTTCCCGCACATACATGCCACCGATGCCCATGGGCCCCATCAGGCTCTTATGGCCGGTGAAGCAGATGACATCGGCATTCAACTCATCCATCTTGACGGGCACCATACCGGCGCTCTGGCTCACATCCAGGATCAGGTGGATGCCTCGCTCACGACAGGCCTTACCAACGGTGGTCACATCTTGCACGGTGCCCAATACGTTGGAACCATGGTTCATCACCACGGCCTTGGTGTTTTTCTTGAACTTACCGATGATGGCCTGAGGATCCACATAGCCCGTTTCATCGAAATCGATCCAATCGACTTCGGTGCCTTCCTGCTCCAACTTCCAGAGTGGGCGCAGGGTGGCGTTGTGTTCCACGTGCGTGGTCACCACGTGATCACCGGGCCCAATGAGGCCGAAAATTGCGAGATTCAGCGTATCGGTCGAGTTGTAGCCAAAAGTCAGGCGATTGCGATCCGTGCCTCCAAAAAACTCGCACATGAGCTTGCGCGTATCGTCAACCAGGCTCCCAGCTTCTAGGCAAAGATCGAAGCCACTGCGGCCCGGATTAACGCCCGCGCTGCGGTAGAAGGTATCCATGAATTCGTATACCTCGGGCGGCTTGGGAAAGGATGTCGCCCCGTTGTCGAGGTAGATCATCTTCACTTCGGGAGGGATGGTCAGATTCAGGTAAGGACTGGCGTTCATGGGAATCCTCGGAAAGTTGCGATGGCAATGAAAGGAGAAAAATCACCACAAAGGGCACTAAGATCACAAAGCAAAAGAAGGCACAAAGTATTAAAAGAAAGGCACAGAGGAGGACTGTCGTTCAGTGCATGGATGAGGCGTGGTAGTTGAAATGAGCAGGGCTGGCTCTTTTCTTGTTATCTTTCTTTGTGTTCTTTGTGGTGAATCTTTTTTTAAGGCACGAGCGCGTCAGAGACGATCTCCGCCACCGTCTTGATCTGCACCTTCAGCTTGTATTCCTTGTTGAGTTCGCCGAGCTGGTCCACGCAGTTGTGGCAGGGCGTCACGACCACTTCGGCGGCGGTATCGCGGATTTGCTGCGCTTTCATACCGCCGGATTTCAAACGCCGGGATTTGTAGCGACCCATGGCCAATTGGCCACCACCACCACCGCAGCAGAAGTTGTGCTCGCGGTTGGGCGTCATCTCGATGAAGTTTTCGGCGCTGGCGCGCAGCACGCGCCGCTGGGCCTCACAGATACCACCGTGGCGCACGAGGTTGCAGGGATCGTGAAGGGT
>JAUYES010000386.1 GCA_030691225.1 Holophaga sp.
TCTTTAGGTTGATGGAGAATGGAGGAATGATCTTAAAGTAAAACTCGTATAATCTATTTCTTATATCGGCACCTGACAACTCCCAGTCTTCTTTTTGTTGTTCAGCTGCAGCAGTTCCCGGAGCTCCTTTTAGCCCAATGCTGCCGGGAGATGCAGGATAGTCTTTTCGTAAACTTTTTGGCAATTCCAGCACGGACTGGCTCTATTGGAGCGATCATTGCCAGGCATGCCGCAGCAGTCGTAACATCCAGTTTTTACTAAAAAAATATTTTGGAATGAGGTGATTATTCTCTTGACATAGGCCTTGGAGCGGGAAAAATTTTCCTTTATGATTTCAACCACTTATAAAGGAGAGCCGCCATGTCTACCATTAGTGCCTGTTTCAACAAACAACGTAACGCCGCTAATTCATTCCGCAAGATCAAAACGCGCATAAATCTCAATGCGGATGCCATGTATGCCGCTATTCGCAAGGACTTCGCTGAAGTGAAGGATCATCGTGCCAGCAATATCAAGATCCCCTTGGCCGATGCGCTGATGTCCGGATTCGCTATGTTTTCGCTCAAAGATCAGTCGTTGCGGTCTTTTGATCAAAGACGCATGGAAGATCCTTCCAGTCTGAACAAGGTCTTTGGAATTGGCCAAATCCCTTGTGATACCCAAATGCGCCAAATTTTGGACCAGGTTACGACTGACTCCTTGCGGTTTTCCTTTCGCCGCATCTTTAATTGGTTGCAACGGGGCAAAGCCATGGAAAAAATGACCTGGCTTGGTGGCTACCTGCTTGCAATAGACGGAACCGGCATATTTTCTTCCGAGAAGATATGCTCTGACTCCTGTTTGAAAAAAAATAAATCTAATGGCCATGTCGAGTATCACCAACAAATATTGGTTGGTTCTTTTGTCCATCCTGACAGCGAAGTGGTGATCCCAACCTGCTCAGAAATGATTATCCGGCAGGATGGGGCAACCAAGGGTGACTGCGAACGTAATGCCGCCAAGCGCTATCTGGATGATTTTCGCCGAGAGCACCCACATCTCCAGGTTATCGTTATTGAGGATGGCATAAGCTCTAATTTTCCACACATCGCAGAATTGATCCGACATGACATGCGCTACATCCTGGGGGCCAAACCAGGCGACCACGCCTTTATGTTCGAATACGTTGCCGCTGCAAATAAACGGGGCGAGACGACAACGTTTAATATCTCTGATCCAAAGCGACCGGACGTAGAACACTGCTTTCGTTTTCTCAACAATGTGCCACTCCATAAGAGTAGCCAAGATGACCTGCGGGTCAATTTCCTCGAATACTGGGAGTCTGATGCCGATGGAAATGAGACACAACACTTCAGTTGGGTGACCGATATTGAGATTACCAAAGAGAATGCCTATGACATCATGCGTGGCGCCAGGGCTCGGTGGAAGATTGAAAACGAGACCTTTAACACACTCAAAAATCAGGGCTACAATTTGGGGCACAACTACGGACTTGGCAAGAAGCACCTCAGTTCCGTGTTTAAGCTTCTGACGATGCTGGCCTTTCTTGTCGATCAGGCTCTACAGATGTGTTGCCCACTGTTCAAGGCGGCACGAGCCAAATGCACGAGCAGGAAGTTACTGTGGGAGAAAATTCGTGCCTGCTTTCAAACTTTTATCTCCCCATCGATGGAGGCAATTTTGCGATGGATTGCCCAAGGCTCAACGAAGCAACCATTCCCTGCTCTGCAAACAGAATAGAACCAAACATCAACAACCAGTTTCCAAAGAACGATGCCTCCCTGACTTTTTTCCGGGTAGGATGAAGGGTGTTTTATTGCCAAATGACACCCCGATGGGGCCTTTTTTAAGCAGCGAATAGTAACCCGTCCCCACTGAACCATAAAATTTGACGATTTTTGGCTGGCGAGGGGGAGAATGACGGAAACGGCAGACTTCCGGATTGCATAACGGGAATTCCTGGTTCAGCTGCAAGCCGATCTTTAATTAATTGACATCTCAGGTCATATATTTTTTGATAACCTGCTTTAATGTTTTCCTCCAGATCATTTTCAAGTTTTGCATAACTAATGTTACATTCTTTTTTATTTAATCTTATAAATTTAATGAAGTCTTCATAAGAATTCTCAATAATAAATGATGTTATAATATCTTTTACATGGATGACCTGATATGGTTCCCAATTTTGCTCACAATAGGAGTGTACTATTTTATATTTTCTCTCCTCGTTATCATCAGAAAAAGATGGCTTAGGTGCTTTAATATCTTTAAAT
>JAUYES010000474.1 GCA_030691225.1 Holophaga sp.
AGGTGCGAAAAACGAAGTGATACCGCCGTTTATCCATGGTCATCCATAGACGTTTCTTCTGCCTTGGCCTTTAACCAATCCTTCCCCCGCAGGCGTTCAACACTGCGTTCGAGGATCAAATCCAACCCCTTTCCGGTCTCCAAGCCCATGCGGGGAACGGCGGCACGCTCGAAGCCTAAGCGAGCGCCTTCCTGAATGCGCAGAGGCAATTGAGCCACGGGTCGGACTTCGCCCGTGAGGCCAACTTCGCCCATGAACAAACATTTGTCGGCCAGGATGCGCCCCGTGGCGCTGCTGGTAAGGGCGGCGATAACGGCGAGATCGGCGGCGGGATCTTCCACTTCTAGCCCACCGGCCACGTTCACGTAGACATCGCGGTCATGGAGTTGCACCCCACCGCGACGCTCTGCCACGGCACAGAGCATGGAAAGGCGCTGGCCATCGATACCCAGGGCTGTGCGCCGAGGAATGCCCAGCCCGGCCGAGGCCACCAGGGCTTGAATTTCCACCACCATCGGGCGAGTTCCCGAGAGCACCACGGTGGCGGCACAACCGGGGCGAGGCTCCGCATCGAGAAAGAAGGGATTGCCTTCGGCGGGTATCAACCCCTTGCCCGTCATGGCAAAAACACCCAGCTCGAAGGCGGCGCCGAAACGGTTTTTTAGCGCGCGCAGCAGGCGATGATGATGATGGCGGTCGCCTTCGAAAGCGAGCACGGTATCCACCAAATGCTCCAAAACCTTCGGCCCAGCTAGGCTGCCATCCTTCGTCACATGCCCCACCAGCACCAGCGGCGTGCCGGTGGTCTTGGCCCAGCGCGTCAGCAACGTTGCGCAACCACGCACCTGGCTCACACTTCCCGCGCTGGATTCGAAGTCCGGGTCGAAGAGCGTCTGAATGGAATCCACCAGCAGCAGCGAGGGTTTCATCCGCTCGGCCACTTCCAGAATGCGCCGCACATCCGTTTCGGCGAAGAGATGGATGCCCGGGTTTTCCGCACCCAACCGCTGGGCCCGCAGCTTGATCTGGCGCTCGCTTTCTTCACCGCTGGCATAGAGCACATTGCCGGCGGAGGTGGCCGCCCATTGCAGCACCAAGGTGGATTTGCCGATGCCCGGTTCGCCCCCCAGCAGCACCACCATGCCTGGCACCACACCGCCGCCCAGCACCCGATCCAGTTCCGCCATGCCCGTGGGCATCCGTTCGGTCTCGCTGGTTTCCACATCCAGCAGCGAGATCGGCCCGCTGTACTGGCTCTGGGCAAAGGCGCTGCGACTCCGAGTGAGATCCTTGCGCAGGCTCCCGCGAACTTCTTCGATGCTATCAAAGGCACCACATGCGCCACATTTGCCCATAGGGCTGGAATAGCGGGCACCGCAGGCGGTGCATTCGAACAGGGATGATGTCTTGGCCATGGATCAAGAGTACCTGGACCGCTAGGAGCCCGCCCAAGTATTCTCCGGGAAGCAAGAGGCACGGCATGCTTGGTCTTAAGGAAAGGCTCTCCAGAACCGTTTGGGATCTCGGCATGGGATCCCTGGTGGGCGTACTCGCAGGCGCGGCCTCGGCTCTCTTTATGTGGCTACTGGAACACGCCATTCAATTGCGTGAGCAGCATCTATGGCTCCTGGCCTTGTTGCCGGTGTTTGGTGTCATCAGCGCGTGGATCTATCAGCGCTGGGGCCGGGAGGCAGAAGGTGGCGGCAGCCTCATCCTGGATGAAGTGATCGAATTCAAGGGCCGAGTGCCCTCCCGCATGGCCCCCATGGTGCTGATGGGAACCCTTCTGACCCACCTGGGTGGAGGCTCGGCAGGGCGTGAGGGCACTGCCATTCAGATGGGAGCCAGTCTGGCGCGATCCGTTGGGAAATTGCCCTGGGCCTGGCTTGGCTTCAATCAATCGCGGCAGCGACTCCTGCTCATGGCGGGCGTTTCCGCCGGCTTTGGCTCTCTTTTTGGAACGCCAGTCGCTGGGGCGATCTTCGGTATGGAAGTCATCGCCATCGGCAAGATGCACTACGAAGGCTTGCTTGTTTGCGGGGCCGCCAGTTTCGTGGCGGATGCCGTTTGTCGCTGGTTGGGGGCTCACCACATTCACTTTCATCCCGCGGCCCTGGACCTTTCCGTGGTGGTGGCGCTCAAATTGGCCCTGTTTGCGCTAATCGTGGCTGTGGTCGCTGGAAGCTTTTCGGAACTGAGCCACCGCTTGGCACGCTGGACTCGTTCGCGCCTTGTGAACCCTTACCTTCGCGCCCTACTGGGCGGCTTGGCGGTCATTGCCTTGGCGGCCGTTTTTCGCAGCACCGACTTTCTGAACCTTGGCACCATCTGGTTGCCGAGAGTGTTTGAAGGCTCAGCGCCCATTCCACCCTGGGCCTTTGCCGCGAAATTCCTGTTCACGGTGGTCACACTGGGTTTTGGTTTCAAGGGGGGGGAAGTGACGCCGCTCTTTGTGATTGGGGCCTTGCTGGGTGCAGCACTAGCGCCCATTCTCGGGTTGCCGATCCCCTTTGTGGCTGCGGTGGGCTTCATCGCCATGTTCGCAGCGGCCAGCAACACACCCATCGCCTCGACCTTGATGGGTATCGAACTGTTCGGTGGAGGCTTCGCGGGTCCCTTGGTCATCACCTGTTTCTTAGCCTACATCCTGGTGGGACATCGCGGCATCTACGGTGGGCACCGGGTTCAAACCGCCAAGTGAGGACATGACGTGAACGAACCGGTACCCGACACCACCCAACCGAAATGGCTAAACTCCACCGTCTGGGGCATGGCGATCACCAGTTTTCTTTCGGATCTCGGTCACGAGGCGCAAAGCACCTTATTGCCAGGGTTCATGGCGGCGCTTGGTCTACCACCCTTGGCGCTGGGTGCAGTGGAAGGCATCGCCGACGCCGCGTCCAGCTTTATGAAATTGGGTGCGGGTTGGTTTTCGGATCGCATCGGACGGCGCAAAGGCTTGATCGTGGGTGGCTACATGGCCACGGGCGCGGCCTCGGGCATCATGGCTCTGGCCGCCGGGTGGCCGCTAATTCTCTTCGGAAAATTCTTCGGTTGGCTGGGGCGCGGTATTCGCGGACCGCTGCGGAATGCCCTACTCACCGATAGCGTTCCGGCCGAAGCGCGGGGGCGGGCCTTTGGGTTCCACCGCTTCGGAGACACGCTGGGCGCCATTCTGGGCCCCTTGGCGGCGGTGCTGCTGCTGGCCTGGGGAACATCCAAGGGCCTACCCTCCCTTGACCTTCACCGCACCCTGTTGGCCTGGACCTTGGTGCCAGGTGTGCTTTCGGGGCTGGCCTTCGCATGGCTCGTTAAGGAGCGGGCACGCAGCAAACCTAAACTCCTGGCTTTTCGCCATGCCCTGAGTCAGATGCCCACCCGTTTTCGGGCGTACCTTGTGAGTGTAGGCGTGTTTGGCGCGGGCGATTACTCCCGTACCCTGCTGATTCTGGCCGCTACACAATTACTTTCACCGGCTTTGGGGTTTGCCAAGGCCGCCACCTGGGGCGGGCTGCTTTACGTGTTACACAACGTAGTCTATGCCTTGGCGACTTACCCCGCGGGCGCTCTGGCCGATCGTTTTCACAATCACCGCCGCATTCTAGGGATGGGCTACGCGGTTTCCGTGGCCGTGCCGCTACTTTTAATGGTCTGTTTTCAGCGGGGCCAAGCCTCTTTGCCGATGCTGGCTCTGATTTTTGGCTTGGCGGGGCTTGTCAATGGCATTCAAGAGACGCTGGAGGCTGCAACTACGGGTGATCTGGCACCGGCGGATCATCGTGGACTCGCCTTTGGGCTCTTGGGGGGGGTGAATGGCGTAGGCGATCTAATCTCCAGCCTTGTGGTTGGCGGCCTTTGGACCCTGCATCCCACCTGGGGATTCGGATACGCCGCCGTGATGATGGGTGCCGGAGCCGTTCTGATGTTGGCCAAGAATAAATGAAGATAGATGCGGAAAACCTTGCGGATTTCTCCTTAAACCCGGACATAAACCCCACGATTCCTGTCATTTCGACACAATGCAAAGTTTACCGCAATTACGTGCATTTGTATGTATTCAAACAACTTAGCAATGTCGACTTTGCATTGGCTGGACTTACCACCTTCTCGGGGTTATCCACAATTTTTCAGTTTCTTTCGCGTTGACATCCGGCGGAATTTTCTGACGGTTCGGTTTCGGATTTGTGACAGGTTCATGACGATTGGAATTTCAGACCAATTGCTGAGCATCCCGCAGCTGAACACTGACCAAGCGACTGATGCCGCGTTCTTCCATCGTCACGCCGTACAGCGTGTCTGCAGCCACCATGGTCGGTTTTTGGTGCGTGATGACGATGAATTGGGTCTCGGCTTTCATGCGCTGCACAAGCTTGGCGAAACGGCCGACGTTGGCCTCGTCGAGGGGCGCATCCACTTCGTCTAGCACACAAAAGGGACTTGGCTTGAACTGAAAAATAGCGAAGAGGAGCGAGATGGCGGTCAATGCTTTTTCGCCGCCGGAGCGCAGCGTCAACGCCTTCGGGGTTTTACCGGGTGGTTGGGCCATGA
>JAUYES010000485.1 GCA_030691225.1 Holophaga sp.
AGGTGCCCTGCAAGATGCCCTGGGTGCCAATGTAGATCCAACTGCCAGCGGTCATCTGGCCATACATGAAGAGGCCCTTACGATCCAGTTCGTGGAAATGTTCCCAATTCGCCCATTTGGGCACAAGGTTGGAATTGGCGATGAGTACGCGGGGGCTATCAGGCGTGCTCTTCCAGACACCGACGGGCTTACCGGACTGCACCAGCAGCGTTTCGTCCGCTTCCAGATTGCGGAGGGATTCCAGGATCTGATCAAAGCATTCCCAGTTTCGAGCGGCGCGGCCAATACCACCGTAGACCACCAGGCTCTTGGGATTCTCGGCCACTTCCGGGTCCAGGTTGTTCTGGATCATGCGGTAGGCCGCTTCGGTCAGCCAATTCTTGCAATGCAATTCCGTGCCTCGGGGGGCGCGGATCACTCGACTTTCGTCGCGACGGGGATCGGTCTGGATCGTCATGGTGGCTCCTGAAGAAACCTGCTCATACTTGTCTATACAAGTTCGAAATCTTGTGCAAGCCTATTCTTTCAGTTCGGCAGTGGAATCCGATTCATCCACAAGAAAAGACAGTCCACGGATGAACACGGATGAACACTGATAAAAGCAAAAAAAGCTTGTTCTTCTTTCTTTATCCGTGTCCATCCGTGTTCATCCGTGGACTTTTTTTCCTCAGGAGTTTCCATGATCCAACTCAACGGTAAAACTCTCACCGCCGCTTCTTTGGCCGCCATCGCCGCAGGCGAGCAGGTCAGCCTAGATCCCGCAGCCTTGGCCCTGGTGAAAGAAAACCGTGGCGTGATCGACCGCATCCTGGCCGAAAAGCGCGTGGTGTACGGCATCAACACGGGCTTTGGGCAATTCGCCACCGTGGTCATCGCCGAGGATCAATTGGCCCAGCTTCAGCTCAATTTGATTCGCAGCCACGCGGCTGGCGTGGGCGAACCCATCACCGTGGAGCAGACCCGAGCCCTCATGGCCGCCCGCATCAACTGTCTGCTCAAAGCTCATAGCGGCATCCGCATCGAACCCATTGAGCTGTTGAGGGATTGCCTCAATCAAAACATTTTGCCCGTGGTACCCGGCCAAGGCAGTGTGGGTGCTTCCGGCGATCTGGCACCCTTGGCCCACATGGCATTGCTGCTCGTCGGCGAAGGCCTAGCCTGGGATGGCGATAAACATATTCCCGGCGGCGAAGCCCTGGCCAAGGCTGGCCTCAAGCCCATCCAGCTCCAGCCCAAGGAAGGCCTTGCGCTGATTAACGGCACTCAGCTCATCACGAGCCTTGGCAACCTCGCCGTGGCGCGCCTCCAGAAGCTCATCCCCCTGGCCGATGAAATCGCCGCCCTGAGCCTGGAAGCCCTGCGCGGCACCACCGCCGCCTATGATGCGCGCATCCACAACGCCCGCCCCCATCCCGGCCAGATCGAAGTGGCCGCCCATATGCGTAATCTGTTGGGTGAAGGCAGCGAGATCGCTGAGAGCCATCGCGATTGCAACCGCGTGCAGGATGCCTATTCCCTGCGCTGTTTGCCGCAGGTCCACGGCGTGACGCGGGATGCCCTGAAGTTCACGGCGGAAATCCTGGAGCGCGAACTCAACAGCGCCACCGACAACCCCATGATCTTCACCGACACCCAGGAAAGCCGCAGCGGCGGCAACTTCCACGGCCAGTACCCCGCCTTCGCCTGCGATGTGCTCGCCATCGCCGTATGCGATCTGGCCAGCATCTCCGAGCGCCGCCAGGAGCGCATGGTCAACCCCGCCTACAGCGATCTGCCCGCCTTCCTTACCCAGCAAGGTGGCCTGGAATCGGGCTTCATGATGGCCCACGTCACCAGCGCGGCCCTGGTTAGCGAGATGAAGGGCATCGCCCATCCCGCCTGCGTGGACACGATTCCCACCAGCGCCGGCAAGGAAGATCACGTGAGCATGGGCCCCATCGCCGCCCGCAAATTGCTGCGCGCCGTGGATGCCCTGGAGCATGTGCTCAGCATCGAAGCCCGCATGGCCCTGGAAGGTGTCCGCATCATCGGCCTCAAACCGGCCCTGGGTGTGCGCCCGCTCTTCGATCGTCTGGCTGCGGCCTGCACCCCCTGGAATGATCGCCCGATGTACGAGGAGCAGGCCAAGACCCTGCAAGCACTCCGGGATCACGCCTCAGGCAAGTAGAGCTTTCCCGTGTTACCGCTGATTCAAAAGACCCTAGCCATGCTAATCATGCCGCTCGGGCTCCTGTGGCTCCTCTCCTGGGGCATGTTCTTGCTGGAACCTAGCTACCGCGATCAATCCTTTCGTTGAATCGCACTTTTCCTGATTCATGCCTGCATGATCAGGTAGGCCAAATAGCCCCCGTAGCTGCCCAGCAGCAGGGCACCCTCCCAACGGCGGATGGTGCGCTCCGTGCGCAGGAGCAGCAGCCCTATTAGGGTGATCAAGGCCAGGGCGAGGAGGTCTGGGTTGACCAGGCTGGGCAAGGCCACAAGCTTTCCTGGGAGGCCTGCAAGCCCTAGGCACAGAAGAATATTAAAGATGTTCGACCCGACGACATTGCCCACGGCCATGTCGGTGTGCCCCCTCCAGGCGGCCACGATGGAAGTGGCAAGCTCCGGTATGGAGGTGCCAATGGCCACGATGGTGAGGCCAATCAGGCGCTCACTCATACCTAGCCGGTGGGCCAGCCCGGAGGCTCCCTGCACCAGGAAATGACCTCCCACAACGAGAAGGGCAAAGCCTACGGCGATCAAGGTTGAGAGACGGGCCAGGGACCCCCCAGTTGGGGCTCCGGCACTTTCTGCGGCGGCTTCGGTTACAGCGAGACGACTATCGGTCTGTGAGTCTTTCCGAGCGCGCAGCACCATCCACACGCTGTAGGTGATCGCCAGCCCGAGGAGCAGTGCCGCCTCCCAGGTGGCGATTTGCCCATTGCCGAGCATTAGCAGCAGAACGAGGGATGCCCCCATCAGCACGGGGACATCACCCCGGGCCATGCTGCGGGGCACGGGGGCGGGTCGGAGCAAGGCTGTGAGGCCCAGGATTAGGCCCAGATTGGCGATGTTGCTGCCGATGACATTGCCCACCGCCAGCTCACCATGACCGGTCCAACCGGCCTGGGTGCCCACAACGATCTCTGGTGCCGAGGTGCCGTAGGCAACTACGGTCAAACCGATGATGAGAGGGGATACTCCCAGGCGCCGGGCCAAACCGGCACCCCCGCGCACCAACCATTCCGCACCGAGGTAGAGCAGAGCTGCTCCCCCAAAAATCATGGTGCTCATTCCCAGCAGTCCTGACATGGCTATTGGCCTCCCTCTCTGCTGCAGTGACTTCTAATATCGCACCAGGGGGAAGCATCCACATGGATGCCACCCCCTGAGGTCAACTCAGGAAAAATGGATTCGCCCACCCGCCTCACCCCTGGGGGTTGGACATGGGCCGCACCGGCAGCACAGGCGGGCACGTCAATGACCTGTTCGCGAGTATCCACCTTGGTGATGGGGATATTCGAGACTCGTTTGATAGCGCTGGTTGCTTCGGAAGTGGCGAACAAAGTAATACTGATCGGAAGAACGTTTAGCAAAGGGAGCTCATCATGACCAGCAACCACCTCTCCATTCCTTTACTCGTGGCGGGGTGCGGGCTTCTGTTTTTCGTTGGGCATGTGTTCGAGCAGGTCTTCCGCCGCTATCGCGTGCCGGATGTACTGCTGCTCATTTTGCTTGGACTGGCCCTAGGACCGGGGCTTGGCTGGATCCAGCCTTCGGGAAATTCCTCCATCGAGCACCTGTTTGGCCATATTGCCCTAATCATCATTCTGTTCCACGGGGGCATGGATCTCAGCCTAAAGGACCTTCGGGCCAATGCGGTCTCGGCCTCGTACATCGCCCTTGGCCTGCTCGTCCTCACCACGCTATCGGTGGCCCTGCTGTCCCGCTTCGCTTTTGGGCAACCTTGGGCTGCCTCATGGCTTTTGGGGCTAGTGCTCTCGCCCTTGGCTGCCACGGTGGCGCTTCCCTTGTTGGAGCATCTCCCCTTTTCTAACCAAATGCGCTCGATCATCACGCTCGAAGCCGCGATCGGAGATGTCACGGCCATCGTTGCAGTCCTGAGCCTTTCTCAAGCATTTGCCCAGAGTGAAGCCACGATTGGGCTTTCCATCGGAAAATTCATATCTTCCATCGGCGTGGCCGCCATCGTCGGAGCTGGGGCAGGCCTTGCGGGGTCCCTGTTGCTCCGCAAGCTCCAGCCATTCGCCAAGATGGGTTTTGCATCCCAGGCCATGCTCTTGGTTGTCGCCGGGTTCACAGAATGGATGGGCTTCAGTGGGGCCATCTCGGCTCTGGCCTTCGGCATCGTGCTCCGGAACCTCGAGGAAATAGCACCTCATTTGCTGCCGAAGCGGATCCAAACGCCAGAGGGTTTGACGGAAAGTGAATCAGCCTTGCTCCATGAAGCCGTATTCATTCTTAAAGTCACCTTCTTCTTCTACTTGGGAACCCTACTC
>JAUYES010000489.1 GCA_030691225.1 Holophaga sp.
CGGTGCCAGAGGAAGGTGGATGCATTGGCGTGTTGGAAGAGGTTGCGGGCACTGCTCCAGTCGGCGATGTCGTAGAGGCCGCTGGTCCAGCGGCCCAGGACCAGGACCTCTGCAACGCTGGGGTTGGCAAAGAGGTTGTCGGTAAACCCGCAGCGCATGGGATAGGGCATGGAATCGTGGGTGTAGCCCACCGCCCCGGCGCAGCCCACCAGGGTGTTGTGGTGGATGGTGGCGCTGAAATCGCCCTGGAGGTTTTCCTTCTCCAGCATGAACCCGTCCCTGCAATCCAAAACCAGGTTGTGGTGGATCTGGTTGTCGTGGTAGGCCCGCAGATAGAAGCCGGTCTGGCTGCTGTGGATGAGGTTGTGGTGGGCCTCCATGCGGATGTTGCCGGAGTGTTTGTGGCGGATAGCCTTTTTTTCGTCGAAGACGATGTTGTCGAAGATCCGGATGATGGAGCCGGACCGGGCCCAGCCTTCCGAAAGGATGCTGATGCCGCCGACATTGCCGTCTCCCCCCACCTGGTTTTGGTGATTGGCGTAAAAGGCGCAGTTGCGGATGGTGTAGTCGTTCACCAGGGTGCTGCTGGCCATCGTAAAATTGATGCCGCCTCCGGTGCCCAGAATCCCATCGCCTTTGGTGTGGTGCACTTCGCAGTTCACCACCTCGGCCCAGGCTGTATATTCCGCAATCTGGATCCCGCGAGAGGCGGCGTTCTTCACTTCCAGGCTATCGATTCGAACCCCCGTGGCCCGACGAAGCTGGATCAGGTCTCGCAGAAGGTGTTCGCCGTTCAGAACTGCCCGGGGCTTGCCCGGCCAGGTGGTGATCAGGGTGGGTTGCGCCGGTGTGCCGCTGGCATTTCCCCAGACGATGATGGTCATGTTCTTGGTCTGGTACAGGTCGGGATTCGGTTGGACCGAAGCCTTGAATTCACCGGTCAGATAGAGATGGTCTCCGCCCCGCATGAGCCCGCTGTTCATGCCGGTGCCGCCGGGGCCCGTCCAGCCGCAGACCACCTCGAAGCTGTTGAAGGGACGGGCCTCGCTGCCATCCCCTCCATCCGGAGCGGCGGCGTCCACATACCAGGCCCGATTGCCTGAGGGCAGCGGAATCGAAGGGGCAGGGGCGTTGCCCGTCCGCCACAGCAGGCCAGGATTGAAGGCGCGCTCCTGGCCCAGCAGGGGTTGGACCAAGGAAGCCAGGCACAGGCTTATCAGGATTCGGTGAACAATGCCCACGCCATTTCCTTTCATAAATCTGCTTCGGCCAGCACCAAACCGGGTGCAACAAGGCTGCAGATGCGGACCTTGAGGCCCGTTCCCGTGCGGGTGGTGCCGTCGGTCATTTGACCCACCGTCCAATTAAAGACCCCCGAGGCGACTGCCACGCTTTCGGCGATGCGACCCAGCGCGGTGC
>JAUYES010000494.1 GCA_030691225.1 Holophaga sp.
TATCTGCGTACCCATGAAGTCAAGGCAACTGATATAGTCATCCTGTTTCAGTTTGCGCACCCCGCGCTGGCCATCCTCGAGCCAAATGCGCTGCAAGTTGCAGAGCCTAGCATCGTCACGATGCAAATCCAGCCCCGGGCAAAGGCCATGGATGCAGCCGTCCTTCGCGCCTTGCCTACGGCTGACCAAACCTTCCTAAAGGGCTGGGGCCAATTTCAGTCTCGAGATTGGCAGGCTGCAGAAGTCACCTTCGATTCGCTGGTCGGCAAGCATCCTAACCAAGGGGAAGTGCTCAATAATCTTGGGGCCGCACGCTTCCAACTTGGTCGCATTTCCGAGGCAGAGAAGAGTTTCCAAGAAGCCTACGCGTTGCTCCCGGACAGTCCGCAGATCCTTCTGAATCAAAGTGTCATTGCATTTAAAAACCTAGATAGTCCAGCGGGGATCACGAAACAAGAGGAGGCTCGTCGAGTCGCCCCGGGAATGTATGAAGTTCTCAAAAACGCGAGTCAGGCCAAGACGGACCCGCAGGCCTTCGCGTTGCCCCTTCCCGACTCCGACTCTCGGCTTGAAGCCATGCGCTTGGGGCGTGAAGCAAAGGCAAACAATGCCTCGATTGCGCTGAGGGCTCCTTCCCTTCTCTTTGGGATCTTTTTACCCCTAGTGGCTCTTGTTGGCTTCATGATTCGGCTTGCGCGCAGCGTCAAGCAGGCACACCCGACACAATGTGTGCGCTGTGGTGATCCATTTCACACCACTGATAGCCCCGATCTTGAGGTGTGCCCGAAATGCCATCATCTATTTGTCCTTAAGGATGGTCTTCACGCCGAGAGTCGGAAACAAAAAGTGGACGATGTCAGTTCCTTCCAGGGCAGCCAGCGGTGGATCCACCGAACGCTCTTGTTATTGCTTCCCGGTTCGGATCTTTGTTTCCTGGGAGATACTCGGCGAGGCTTTGTGGAACTGCTTTTCTTCTGCTTTGCTCTCGGTATTGTTTTTGCGACGGGTCGTAGCGTTCGCTTTTCGGGGGAGATCCTTGCCGATCCAACCTCAACGTGGCTACCACTTGGGTTGATTCTTTTGGCCGTCCTGTTTCTCCGTTCCTGGTTGAAACTCATTCCTCGTAAGGCTCGCGCATGAGGTGGATCTATGGCTCTTGAAGGATCCCTTCGAGATTTCGACCTATTTTCCTTATTCAACATGATCAAAACCCAAGGGAAAAGCGGCACGCTTGTGCTTTCTCGTGGCCAGGAATTTGTAAAAATCTTCTTCGATCAAGGCGATATCGTCGGTTGCGATTCCAATCAAGTTCGGATGGAAGACCGCGTGGGCACGATGCTGGTGCGTCTCGGGAGATTGTCCGGCGACGAGTTGTTGGCCATGATCCAGAAACAGCGCCAAACGCTGAAGCGAATGGGAACGCTCCTACTCGAGTCGGGGAAGGTTTCCAGTCAAGATCTTCAAGACGCGTTGTTCAACCAAGCCATGTCCATTATTTATCGGACCTTCCGCTGGATTGAGGGGGACTACCGATTCGATTCCATGTTGCCCATGGAAATCGACCGCGAAAACTTCCCTCCGATTCCTGTGGATACCGTGCTGATGGAAGCCGCCCGGATCATGGATGAGTGGCCTGAGGTCCAGCGCAGATTACCGGACAACAAAATTCCTCTCCAGAAAACAGCCTACGCCATGGCGCTCAAGCTTGATATTGACCAGGAATTGTCATCGGTCTTCGATGGGCATGGATCTTCACAGAACGAGTCTTCGGGCCTTACTCACGAGCAGGAAACGGTGCTTTTGTACGTCAGTGAGCCACAAAGCGTTCAGAGCATCCTTGCGATCACTCGGTACGATGAACTGGATACTTGCAAGGTCATCGCAGAGCTACTGGAAATGGGGCTTTTGGAGATTTCTCAAGACCAATTTGCGACATTGGCACCTCCGTGGAGCATTCCCAGTGAAACCATCCGAAAGCCAATGGTTTCGACCGGACCCTCTCCTTGGTTCTGGCCACTTGTCGCGGCGTTTCTATTAGCCCCAATCCTTCTGTACGTTCCCCGGTCGCGAGCCTCTCTCAATCTGGGGCTTGGCAGTCTTCAGCCTTCAGATGTGCATGTAGCAACCGACATCGTCACGCGCGAACGGCAGGCCTTCGTGCTGCATATGGTCGCTCCCGTCGATGGGGGCAAGAGCGTGGCCCGTAGGCTCGGGATCGATGCTGGAGATGAATTGAGTAATCTAGGGGACTTCAGGAAATTGCCTGATCCATTATTCGAAACCCCTCCTAAAACTCAGACTCCTGAATAATCGTAGAACCCGCGGCCAGCCCTTTTTCCCAACCAACCGGCGGCGACGTAGCGGCAAAGCAAAGGGCAGGGGCGGTACTTGGGATCGCCAAAACTTTCGTGCAGCATTTGCAAGCTAGCTAGGCAGACATCCAATCCCAGGAGATCGGCCAAGGCCAGGGGGCCCATGGGGTGATTCATTCCCAGTCGCATGATGGTATCGATGGCTGGGACTTCGGCCACTCCTTCTTCCAAGGCGAAAATCGCCTCGTTGATCATGGGCATCAGAAGTCGATTGCTAATGAAGCCCGGACTGTCGTTGCACGGTACAGGAGTCTTGTCTAAGCGCTCACTGAGTGAACTGACGGTAGCGCAGGTGGCATCGCTGGTAGCTAGGCCTCGCACGATTTCCACCAAGGGCATGACAGGAACAGGATGAAGAAAATGCATGCCAATGACACATTCGGGGCGCTTGGTTTGCGAAGCTAGGCGGGTGATAGAGATGGAGCCGGTGCTGGTGGCCAAAATGGTTCCCGGTCGGCAGAGTAGGTCTAGAGTCTCAAAAAATTGCTTCTTGGTTTCCCAGTGCTCGGGCCCGGCTTCCACGACAAAATCAGCATCCTTGAAATCCCCCATGGAGTTGGAGGTGCGAATGCGCCCCATCGCCGCGAGCATTTCCGGATTAGACAGTTTTCCCTTTTCTAAGGCACGCAACAGGCTGTGTTCAATGGCGGCCATCGCCTTGCCAAGGGAATCGTGGGATAGATCCTGAAGAATGACTTGAAACCCGGCCGTTGCGAACACATGGGCGATGCCGCAGCCCATCTGTCCTGTGCCCACCACACCTATGGTGGAAATGTCCATGGTTTCTCCGGAAGGGTAAGGGCGTATTTATTTGGGTTTTGGCGCCGCAAACCACGCCACTACAACAGATATGAAGTAAAGAGCCAGCAAAATGCCACTAAAGAAGATGGTCGTTACGATCACGTCTCCGGGCGTTAGAAAGGCGGCTGCGATGACGATGATGATGGAAGCATGGCGCCAATACTTGAGCAGCCAGCCGGCGGTAACCACTCGGAAGCGTGCCAAGAAATAAACCAGAACGGGAAGTTCAAACATCAACCCTGTTCCCACCACGGTGTAGATAAATAGATCCAAGTAGTCCTCGAGGTGGAGGTTGGTCCGCAGGCCTGCCTCCATGGCTTCCTTGAAGAGAATGTCCCCCAGAATCTTAAAGGCATTGTAGTAGGCAAAGAGGGCACCGCCAATAAAGCAAACGCTTGTCACCAGGACAAAGGGGATGACGAGGCGACGCTCCTTCTCATACAGACCCGGACGGATAAAGGCCCAGAGCTGATAGAAGAGAAACGGCGCGACCAGGAAGGCGGCCGCCCACAGCGATAACCGCATCAGCGAAAAGAATGGCTCCGTTAGGCTGGTGAAGGCGAAGGGCTCAAAGACCGTGGGGATGGGCAACCCTACTGCTTTTGCATGGGCAATGCTGTGGGTCTTGAAGACATCCATGAAGGGGTGTTGAGCCCAATCCCAGATCCGGAAGCGCTGCCAATAGGTAAGGCCAAACCCTGCGACAACAATGAGAGCTGAACGCACCAAGCGAACCCGCAATTCCTGCAGGTGCTCCCAGAAGGTCATCTGGCTCGGCGTTGATTCTTCGGTTTCGTTCACTTCTTTTCGGCGGTTACGTCTTCCTTGACGGAATCCGTGAGTTCTTTGCTGGCCTTTTTGAACTCCTGAATGCCCTTTCCAAGCGATTTGCCGAGTTCGGGTAGGCGAGAAGGTCCGAAAAAGATCAGCAAGGCAATGCCGATCAGCAGCATTTCCGTGATTCCGAGGTTGCCCATGGGGTACTCCATTCGTTTATTCGAGAATTGAAATCGTTTTGATGACTCTGGGTGTTTTTTGGTTCTTTGGTTTTTTCTGTCTTGGCATTAGGCCAGAACAGGGAGGCGTCCAATGGAATGATAAGTCCAACCCAGTTGTTTCATAGCCTCGGGGCGAAATAGGTTGCGCCCGTCAAACATCACTTTGCTCTTCAGCTTCGATGCTACCAGTTGCAGATCTGTCTTCTGGTATTGGGGCCATTCCGTGGCGATGATAAGGGCATCGGCGCCTTCGCAGGCGCTTAGAGGATCCTCGGCGTAGATCACGCGGTCTTCAATCTTGGCCCTGACGGCTGGTATGGCTTCGAAATCGTGAACCACCATTTGGGCGCCTAGGGACGTCAGGCTTTCGATTAATTCGAGGGCCATGGCTTCGCGGATATCGTCGGTGTGGGCCTTGAAGGCCAAGCCCCAAAGGGCGAAGCGTTTTCCCGCAAGTGGGGCAGGCACGCCAGGCTTGCAGCCAAAATATTCCCGCACCTTTAGAGCCAAAACTTGTTTTTGATGACGGTTCGCTTCCACGGTGGTCGCCAAGGTCATGAGGGGGTTACCATTCTCGCGCCCAGCCTTTAGCAGTGCCTGAAGGTCTTTAGGGAAGCAGCTGCCGCCAAAGCCGGGGCCGGGGTTCAGGAAATACTTCCCGATGCGATGATCACTGCCGATGCCGGCTTTGACAAAATCGATATCGGCGCCCACGGCTTCGCACAGATTGGCAATTTCATTGATGAAGCTGATGCGGAGCGCCAGCATGGCGTTTGCGGCGTATTTAGTGAGTTCGGAACTAGGAGGATCCATGCGGAACCACTTACCGGCTTCGGGATTGCGAGCCTGGGCGGCAGCCAGTTTTTTCTCGTAAAGGCCCTTCATAATGGATTCTGCAAAGTCGGTTCGGCAACCGATGACCACGCGGTCGGGGAAAAGGAAATCGTCGATGGCACAGCCTTCCCTCAGGAATTCGGGGTTAGACACCACTTCGAAAGCTCGGTCTGTTTGTGCTGCGATGGTGGCGTGAACCCGCGCCGCAGTGCCCACCGGGACGGTGCTCTTGTCCACGACGATCAAGGGGCGCGCATCCTTGGGACGCAACGCCATGGCCTTGCCGATCTCCTTTGCCACGGACAATACGTATTGAAGATCAGCGCTGCCATCTTCGCTCTGGGGGGTGCCCACACAGATGAAGGCCGCGTCGGCCTCGGCGATGCCTTCATTTAGATCCATAGTGAAATGAAGCGAGCCGGCGGCTTGGTATTTCTGCAGCAGTTCATCGAGGCCCGGTTCGTAGATGGGGCTGATGCCTTTTTGGAGTTTTTCGACTTTGCTGGCATCCACGTCCACGCCGATTACGCGATGGCCCGAATCCGCAAAACCGGCCGCTGCCACAAGGCCAACATATCCCGAACCGATGATCAAGACCTGCATGATTCCTCCTGGAAACGCAACCAGGACGCTAAATGCGCCGGCAGTCAGTGTACCCGCGCGCATCATTGCACGCGAGCCTTGCTAAGATTGAACCCTTGGAGGACCCATGCTGTTTGTCGCGATGCTTGAAAGTCAGGGCGTCAATCTTTGGGAAGTCGTTCGCCATGGCGGCACCGTTGGGAAAATCGTCATGTTGCTCTTGGCGGTTTTCAGCATCCTTAGTTGGGTGGTCATCATCCAGAAAAGCCTTTTGCTGTGGCGCAGCGGCAAGGTAAATGAGGCTTTCCGCACCGCCTTTAGGCGATCGACGGACTGGCGGGACCTGAAACAAACCGCGACAACCTTCTCGCTCAGTCCACTGCTAGGGCTCTTCAACGCGGGGTATACCGAAGTCACGTACCAGCTTCGCGCCCACCCGTCCTCCGGAGAAAAAGCCCAAATCAAGAGCATGGAAGCCGTGGAAAGAAGTCTTCAGCGCGCCTCGGTTGTCGAAATGGGACGCCTGGAAAAAGGCCTCGGTATCTTGGCGACCATCGCAGCTGTGAGTCCTTTCGTGGGGCTCTTCGGCACGGTGTGGGGCATCATCGATGCCTTTCGAGGCATCGGCACTTCAGGCAATGCGAGTCTCGCCACTGTGGCCATTCCCATCTCGGAGGCACTGGTGGCCACCGCACTGGGTCTCGTTGCGGCCATTCCAGCACTGATGGCCTACAATTTCTTCCAAGGGCAGTTGAAGCAATGGCAGACCGAACTGGATGACTTCGCCCTGGAATTCATCAGCCTTTCGGAGCGGAATTTTACCTAGAGAGGCCTAAGCCTATGACCTGCGCAACGGCCCCGGTGTTCTGGGCTCCTCAACAGCGGTTACCGATTCCGTTGCAAAAATTTGTCCGGGTGCGTCTCGAAGCCTCCCTCGAAAATCCCTATCACCGAGCCGCGTTGATTTGGCCCACGGTGCTTGGGGCACCCAAACTGCGGGAAGCCTACCCTGGTGGGATTCCGCAGCAAGAATTGTTGTTGCAGGCAGGGGGAATGCTTAAAGCCCTCGGCATCACGGATCCTGAAATCGCTTGGTTTGATGCATTGCAGACCTTTCCCGATACGGCCGATCGAGGTCCCAACGGATGGCTGCCTCAGCGGATTTGGGAGCCCCTCGCGGCTTCCATCAGCC
>JAUYES010000033.1 GCA_030691225.1 Holophaga sp.
GGCGGTCAAGATGCTGCTGGCGGGTGCCGCCAGTGTGCAGGTGGTCTCCGCGCTCTACGACAAGGACCTCGCCAATCTCAGCACGATGAACAACGAGATTCGCGCCTGGATGGAGCGCCAGGGCCATCAGAAGATCGCTGATTTCCGCGGCTTGCTGCGCCAATCCGAGAGCCACAACCCGGCCGCCTACGAGCGAGTGCAGTTCATGCGCCACTCCGTAGGAATCGAATAATCACGATCACCTGCCCACCGGACTCGAAAGGATGCCCACGATGATTCCTGCGAACCTTCTCACCTTACTGTTGAGGGGCCCACAGTCGGCCCTGCAGCGACTGTTATCTCGCTCCTGGCTGCTGCTCCTGGGCCTGATGCTCGGGCTGGGAAGCTCTCCGGCCTGGGCCGGAACTACGGCCATCCATGGCTCCGCACCCAGCGTCGGATCTTTGGCGCTGTGGTCCCTCCCCTTCGTCGCCATCCTGCTCTGCATCGCGCTCCTGCCGCTAATCCCTGCCACGGCCCACTGGTGGGAGCACAACCGCAGCAAACTGATCGTGTCGGGCTCCCTGGCTCTCCTTGTCTGTGGGTACTACCTCGCCCGTCACACGGGTTTCCACGGGGATCCGGGCTTCCCCTCCTTGCTGAAGGTGCTGCACCACTCCGTGATCGCAGACTACATCCCCTTCATCGTGCTGCTCTTCAGCCTCTACACCATCAGTGGCGGCATCCGTCTGACCGGTGACGTACCGGCTCACCCCATCACCAATGTGACAATCCTGTTTATTGGCGCCATGCTTGCCAGTTTTATCGGAACCACCGGCGCTTCCATGGTGTTGATTCGTCCCCTGCTCCAGATCAACAGTGAGCGCAAACACGTCAAGCACACCGTGATCTTCTTCATCTTCCTGGTCAGCAATGTGGGCGGCTCCCTGCTTCCCGTGGGCGATCCCCCACTCTTCCTCGGCTACCTCAAGGGCGTGCCCTTCCTCTGGACGCTCCAACTCTGGCCCGTCTGGCTGACCGGCGTCAGCATCCTGCTGGCCATCTACTGGTTCCTGGACTCCTACTTCCACAAGAAGGAAGACCAGGCCTCGCTGCAGCTCGACGAAACCACTCTTGAGCCCCTCCGTCTGCAGGGCAAGATCAACATGTTGCTGCTCGCTGCTGTGGTGCTCGCCGTGGGCATCCTGGTGCCCGGCCGCCCCTTCCCTGGCACTTCCTTCGTGATCCCGAACTACCTGCGTGAGATCGTCCAACTCGCCCTTTGTGGTCTCTCCATGGTGCTTACCTCCAAGCAAATCCGTACCGACAATCAATTCAACTTCACCGCCATCGGCGAAGTGGCCTGCCTCTTCATCGGCATCTTCATCACCATGCAGGTGCCCATTGAGTTGCTGAATATCAAGGGACCAGACCTCGGGTTGTCCTCCCCGCTGCACTTCTTCTGGGGCACAGGAATGCTGTCCAGCTTCCTGGACAATGCCCCGACCTACGTGGTGTTCTTCGAGACCGCCAAGACCCTGCCCATGGTTCCGGGCGCCGAGATGCTGACGTTGCCCGGCGGTGCCCTGATCTCCGTGCCCCTGCTTAAGGCCATCGCCCTGGGTTCCGTCTTCATGGGTGCCAACACCTACATCGGCAACGGCCCCAACTTCCTGGTCAAGAGCATCGCCGAAGATCGAGGGGTCAAGATGCCCTCCTTCTTTGGCTACATGGCCTGGAGCTGCGCGATCCTGATCCCAACGTTCATCTTGATCACGTTCATTTTCTTCCGTTAGAGGACTGTGCCGAGTTTCGGCCTCCCAGCCGAGTGAAAGCCTGCCAATAAATCCCCCTCGGCGCGGCCATGGCCGCGCCGAGTTATTTCCGGCATGATGATTTCAACGGAACTCATCATGCCCAACGCGACTCAAGCCCCACCTCTTCAGGCCCTACTTCATGAATGCCGCAAGGTCATTGTGGGGCAGCCGCATTTGCTTAACCGCCTACTCCTGGCCCTGATTTGCCGCGGCCATGTGCTGCTGGAAGGCCTGCCTGGGTTGGCCAAGACGCGTACCATCAAGACGCTGGCCGCCGCCAGCCACATGGAATTCCGGCGCATTCAGTTCACGCCTGATCTCCTGCCTTCGGATGTCGTGGGCACGCTGGTTTTTGATCCGCGCAATCTCACGTTTACCCCAAAGAAAGGGCCCATCTTCGCCAATCTGCTACTGGCCGACGTGATCAACCGCGCCCCCAGCAAGGTGCAGGCGGCGCTGCTCGAAGCCATGGAAGAGCGTCAGGTGACTCTGGGTGAAGAGAGCTTTAAGCTCCCGGATCCGTTCCTGGTTTTAGCCACCCAGAATCCACTGGAACAAGAAGGCACCTTCGCCCTACCCGAAGCCCAGATGGATCGTTTCCTCTTCAAGCTGAAGATCGATTACCCATCCCAAAGTGAAGAAATCGAAGTGCTGCGCCGCGCCGATGGCCACGAAGAAACAGTCATGCCGGTGATGGACGATGTCATGGTGCAGCAGGCGGCCCGGCTGGCCTCCCAGGTGCGCCTGGATGATGCCATTCGGGATTACATCGTGCGCCTCGTACAGGCCACGCGCCCCGGTCATGGCAAGGCCTGGAAGGGTCGCGAACTGTTGCGCTGTGGCGCCAGCCCCCGTGCCTCCCTGGCCCTACAAAACGCGTCCAAGGCCATGGCACTGATCAGCGGTCGGGATCATGTGCTGCCCGATGATGTGGTGAGCTTGGCACCCGATGTGCTGCGGCACCGGCTTCTGTTGACCTACGAAGCCGAGGCCGATGGCGTCAACACCGATGAAGTGATTCGGGGCCTCCTAGGAGCCATGGCTCGACCCTAATGCCAGGTCGCTGCCAAAACCATCCCCATCGCGTTATACCAATCCGCTTTCCATCATGACGGAAAGCGGATTGGCAGGACTTGCTGCCGCAAACCAAGCCAGCAATTTAAGCCATCTGGAGTCTAGATGTAGGGCTCTGTTGACTTCAAGGATTCACCGAACAAAGGATCGGACTCGTTCCCAATAGCCATTTACTTCTGCACAAAACTAATGGTGATCAGGGCCAATCTCCAGACGAGCAACTCGGTCGTTTAATAGTGAGCACCGGAATTGCCCCAGACGTCGGTGAGAATTCGGTCAGCTTCTTCTGCAGGAAATCCGCTTTATCGTGTTCGCCACGGACCTGGCGATAGAAGGGGAGCAGCACCTGTTCCGCGCCGCCGTTCCAAAAAATGGCATTGTGCTCGGTGAGGTCCTTGCCCATGAACAGCAGACTCTTGTATGAACCATCCGGCATCCTTGCCTGGACCTGGATGCTCACGATCTCCGTTTTGCCGCGCTGAACCCCCTTCTCGAAGTTGTCCTGGGTCACGGGGGCAGCAGGAAGATTCTCTCCCACAGCGGTGACGGTTTCACCGGAAAGGCCGAGATCGGTATTGTCGGAGGGCCAAGTGCTGGTTTCGCATTCCGGCCACTTGATAGTAATAGCGGGCAGTGAGCCGGATGTCGGGGAGAATTCGGTCAGCTTCTTCTGCAGGGAATCCGCCTTATGGTGTTCGCCACGGACCTGGCGATAGAAGGGGAGCAGCATTTGCTCCGCGCCGCCGTTCCAGAAGATTGCGTTGTGCTTGGTGAGGTCCTTACCCATGAGCAGCAGACTCTTGTAGGATCTATCGGGCATCCTGACCTGAACCTGGATGCTCACGATCTCCGATTTGCCTTGGCGGATCTCTTTCTCGAGGATGCCCTGGGGCGCTGGGGCCGCTGAAGGATTCCCTCCCCCGGCAGAGAGGGTTGCGCCGGCAACCAGAAGCATAACGGCGAGGATCTTCATAGCGTCTCCTTGGAAAGGATGGGTGAGTCAAGGCTGGGTGGGGAGAGGCTTAATCTTACAACTCATTTTTTTCGAGGGTAGCGATATATCGACTGACCTCCCAGGTGTGCCTGGACGATGCCATGCGGGATTACATCGTGCGCCTCCTGCAGGCGACCCGCCCCGGTCACGGCAAGGCCTGGACGCTTTTGCTAGATGCACGGTGCCTGCAAATCCATCCTGTGCATCCTGGCTCCCATGTTTCCATTTTTTTGAATGCAACATGGTATCAAGGGGAATACGCGCCATTTGTGACGCCTTTGTGGGTTGACCTTGGCAGCGTTCCCAGGCCATTCTGCCAGTGGGCATAGATCCGGAAAGGAGGTTTCGATGAGTACACAGCACTGCATCGATGAACCTCCTTCGTGGCTGAGCTAGCCTAGGCAAGCTCAGCGGAATACTGGGACCTTTGGTCCCTCCACCTTGTCGGATGAAAGCACCGTGCGGCTTTCATTCCAAGTCCTCGGATCCGCCATGATCAATCAGCTGTTAAACAACGCGTGGGGGCAGGCCAGCAACCTGTTCTCGATGCCTATTCGACGCCGCCGATGGGTCGATTTGCTGGTGATCGCTGCCCTGGCGGGCATCGTCATGGGCCTAGTGCTCGTGGCCCGGGAATGGACGGTCATCCAGCGCCCGGTGGTCGAAATTAATCTCTCGCCTTGGGCACTTCCCAAATACGCCATTCTCAGCTTTGCGAGAGCGGCGGCGGCCTTCGCCATTTCGGCGGGCTTCACGTTGGTCGTAGCTTATTGGGCGGCTCGGGATCCTTTGGCCGAACGCTTCCTGATTCCGATTTTGGACATTCTCCAGAGCGTGCCGCTGCTGGCCTTCATGCCCGTGATTCTGCTGGCCATGATGAGTCTTTTCCACAGCAGCAACGTAGGCATCGAGCT
>JAUYES010000034.1 GCA_030691225.1 Holophaga sp.
CTGAGTGGTCGGCACGATATCCACTTTGCAGATTTTGGTATTCAAGGGGTGCTTGCCGGGTTGGAGCGGGTCGGCCCAAATGCCCTTGCTGCCATTGGCCACGATCTTGGCGTTCACGGCGTCGTCGGTCAGGTCGGCGCCCTCGCCACCCACATAGCTCGTTACCACGCCGCAATTACCGATATCGACCCGGATCATGTCCACCTTTTCGATGAGGGCGAACCACGGGTTGATCGCATAGTTACCAGCCCGCAGAACAGGGATCTGCAAGCCTTTCTGACCACCAGCCTTGAGGAAGGCATCGGCATCCTGGAAGTTATCGTGGGTCCCAAGCGGCAGTTCTTCCGCCGCGATCTTCGAAGAATCGACGATGGGCTTGCCTTCGTTGATGGTGACGATACCCACCTGATCCGCTTCGATGTGCGTCCAATCCACGATATCGATGACTCGGAAGAGCATGGGATTCAGGCGGTAGACGCCCGGCATGAGCACATCCAGCTGGCGGCCCTTTTCGCCACCGTTCTTGATGAAGGCTTCGCCATCAAAGAAATTGCCATGGCCTGTGACCCGGGTCGCGAGCAGGCGACCTTCGGGAATCCGCGCACCATCCGTAGCTTCCACCAATCCGACCTTGCCGCCAGGAACTTTGGTGATGGGCAGTTTTTGAACGCGGAACATGATGGTGTTGATGCGGTAATAGCCAGGAGGCAGGAAGGAAATCTGGGGGCCTTTTTGGCCTCCGTTCTTGATAAAGGCCTGGGCGTCTTGAAAGCTATCGCAGGCCACGGGCGATCCAAAGTTGCCGCCTTCCCGCGTCACCGGCTGCCCTGCGATGGATTCCACATAGCCCACTTCATCGTCGCGAATCATGGTCGCGGGCACCGCTTCCACTTCGAACAGATGGGGATTGATCTTGTATTCACCCTCGGGAAGGATCGCCAACTGAGGGCCCTTCTGACCGGCATTGCGCAAGAAGGCCTCGCCATCCTGGAAGAGATCACATTCCACCGACTTGGCCATGAACTGGCCCGAAGGAATCGGCGCGCCCGCCACGGCTCGCACCACACCCACCATATTGGTCTTGATGATGCAGAAATCTCGCTTGGTCACCTTATAGATAAAGGGAATCAGCAGATGGAAGCCCGGTCCCAAAACGCGGGCCTGGACACCGACTTCGTCGCGCAGAGCCACGGTGCGCCCATCGGGCATTTGTTTACCAAACCACCGACGTTCCAGCACGATGATCTGGTTGCCCTTTGCGATGGTAAAGGATTTTAAAAGAATCAGAAGTGTGGCCACTGCACCGATCACCGGCCAGAGCCAGACTGAAAGTTCGATTTCCATTTCGCGTCCTTTCGCGGAGCAAGGTGTTGGGTTCTAACACCATGATGACTCCAACCACTTCAACAGGGGCACAACTCCGGGTCGACGCAAAGAGGCTCAGTGGCGGGCGCAGCGCGCCGAGGGGCCTTGTGAAAGGGCCGAAGCTTGCCCAGGGGATGCGTGGTCGGTTTTCCAACTAAACGAAAGCCAGTTCCCGGGGGTAACCCGAACCGATCGGCCATATGGCCGATTGCTTTTTGGAGATCGATGTCATGTTGGTGCGAACAGCCCTGATTTGTCTTTCTACGTTTGCCTTGATCGCCCAGGATGCAGGGCTCGAAGCGCTTCGGGAGGAAGGACGCTGGAAGCAACTTCGGCCCAGCATCGAAGGTTGGTACCGCCAAAAACCCGAAGATCCCTACGCCATGCTCTGGATGTCCCGTGTAAAGCAGGCCTTTGGTGATCCCGAAGGGGCCCTGGAGCTCGCCCGCAAGGCCGCAGCCCTCAAGGGCAGCGATTCCACCATCCAGGCTCAGCTTGGCGCGGCTGCTGGAGAAGCCGCTGGCAAAGCCGACGGCCGACTCAAACAATTTTCCTTAGCCCGGGAGATGAAGAAGGCCTTGGAAACGTCCCTCTCGGCTCAACCCGCCGACGAGGATGCCTCCCAATACCTTTTCATGTTCTACCTCAGGGCCCCCGGCATCATCGGCGGAGGAAAAGACAAGGCGCGTGAACTGGCGCTGCGGTTGACCCAGGTCAAGCCAGTTGCCGGGCTCTTGCTGCAATCCAGTCTTGCCTATTCCTCCAAAGACCCGGAGGGAGCCCGCGCCCTGATCCAACAGGCCCTTGCCAAGGACGGCAAGTCCTACGAAGCCCATTTACACATGGCGAGTTACCACTTAAACCTGAAACCCCAAGCCTTGGAAGCCGCCCTAAACTGCTACCGACAGGCCCTGGCCGCCAATCCAAAGGGTATTCAGGCCCATGCGCAAATTGCCTCCATCCTTGCCGAACAGGGGAAATTCGCGGAGATGGAAGCCTGTCTCGCCCAGGCCCGCAAAGCTGTTCCAGAAAATCTTCTGCCTTACTACAGTGCCGCCAAGAATCTCATCACCGAGAGCAAGGCTCTGGAGCGCGTGGAGCCCTTGCTGCGAGCCTATT
>JAUYES010000515.1 GCA_030691225.1 Holophaga sp.
CGCATTGGGGCTCCGGGAGGAATAGCTTCATCAAACAATAGATAGGGTGCCTTGGTGTTGGGATTGTGCAGAGACTTCCTCAAGGCTGGGCCTAGAGGTTTTGAATATTTGCATATTATTATGCATAAACACACAAAACAAGGGCTCCGCTACGCTGGAGAGATGGCCGAGCACGTTTTTCCATTTCTCTGGGTTGACCCCTTGGTGGTTCGCCTTCGCGCTCGGTTTGAGGCCGAAGCCCGGGATGGTGCCCACGATCTCAGCCACGCTCTGCGTGTGGCCCGCAATGCCCACCGGCTGGCCGAAGCGGCGCATGCCAACAGCGAGATCTGTGTGGCGGCCGCGCTGCTGCACGACTTGGTGTATCTGCCCAAGAATCACCCCGATTCCTCACGCACCAGCGCCCTGGGGGCCCAGGAGGCCCGAGCCTGGTGCCTGGCCATTCCTGATCTAGCCCCAACCGCCGATGCCATTGCCGCCGCCATTGCCACCCATGGTTTCTCCAGCGGTGCCAAGGCCACCACCTTGGAAGGTGCCGTGCTCCAAGATGCCGACCGTCTGGAAGCCATCGGCGCCATTGGGCTGGCGCGGTGTTTTGCGACGGGCGGTGCCATGGGTGCGGCCATGTGGCACGCTCAAGATCCCTGGGGCGAACAGCGCAGCCTGGATGACAAGCGCTTCAGCCTGGATCATTTCGAGCAAAAGCTCCTGAAACTCGCGGCGGCCATGAATACCGAGGCCGGGCGCCGACTCGCAGATTCTCGGCATCAGGTGCTGACGGGCTTTCTCGGAGCCCTGAGGATGGAACTGTAAGCATCTTGCCTATTCTCGGTTTTCCCGCTGCCCCTCTACACTCAAGGCATGACGCGATTTCATATGAGTCTTCGCCGCCCCTTCGTGGCCGATCATTTTCATGACCTTCCTGGTTTTGTGGAGGCTCGCCACGGCCACAACTGGGAATTGGAAGCCACTGCGGAGCTCAAGGAAACCCAGCAAGAATTAGACTTTGGTCATGCGCTGGATGCCTGGATGACCCACGTGGACTACACCCTGCTCAATGAACAGGCCTGGCTGGAAGGGCGCAATCCCACCGCTGAGATCCTGGCCCAGTGGCTTCTGCAGCACCTGGAAGAACAGGGCTTTCACATGATCGAAACGCGCATCCGCGAAAAAACTAATTACTGGGCGGCCTGCCGCCGGGGGGATTCGTGAAGGCTAGGCCACTCATCGGAGCGTTTTGCCTCGCCTTCGCTACCTTTGGAACCCTGTCCTGTCGACGGGATGAAAAGCCAGCGACTTCGGCACCTCCCCCTCCCAAACCCGTCTTGGCCCCCTGGACTTGGCACGCCCTGGGTGGACTGTTGGTGGTGGAAGGCGAGCTTGAGCA
>JAUYES010000541.1 GCA_030691225.1 Holophaga sp.
CGGGAAAGACCTCGACATCGCGGTTGTAGTTAATGGTGGTCTCGCCGTAGGCCTTGAGGTGGAAGGGATCCACCATGTTGAAATCCCGCAGATCCACCGTCGCGGATTCATAGGCCACATTCACGGGATGGCTCAGGGGGATGTTCCAGATGGGGAAAGTCTCGAATTTTGCGTAGCCCGAACCCTGGCCGCGTTTGTGATCGTGATAGATCTGGGATAGACAGGTGGCCAATTTTCCCGACCCAGGGCCAGGGCCCGTCACAACGACCAAAGGCTTCTCGGTTTCGATATAGGGATTAGCGCCGTAGCCCTCGTCACTGACGATGGCATCAACGTCGCTGGGGTAGCCTTTTGTGAAGGCGTGGGTCACCACGTGAATACCGCGCCGCTCTAGTTTGTTCATGAAGATTCGTGCTGCATGCTGCCCTTCGTACCGGGTGACGACCACAGCGCGGATATCGATGCCCCAACTCCTGAAATCATCGATTTGTTTCAACACATCTACATCGTAGGTGATACCAAAATCAGCGCGGATTTTTTTGCGTTCTATGTCACCTGCATATATGCACATTATGATATTGGCACGATCTTTTAACTTTTGCAGCAAGCGCATTTTTACGTTGGGGTCAAAGCCTGGAAGGACTCGAGCAGCGTGGTAGTCAAAAATTATTTTGCCGCCAAATTCAAGGTAAAGTTTCCCGTCAAATTTTGCTACACGCTCAAAAATGGCCTGAGTTTGTTCATCAAGATATTTTTCGTTATCGAAGCCCTGGAGATGGGTTTGGAATTTCATTAAATACTCCTTAGCATGCGAGCGCCTAGCCTCGAACGAACCCGTTCCATTCCGTTTATGCGTTATTAACAGTCCCATCGTAATCCAGGGTCGGTTGGGAAGGAAAGTCCATCCTGCCGCTTTGCAATCTCTGCTAGGTCTGCATTGTTCGCGTTTGGCCCGGCTGGGTTAGGATTAGAACCCGGAAAGAAAAACCCCGTGTGGGGTTGATCAGTTTTTTGGATAAAAAATGGAACCTGAGCTTTCTCCTCCCGAACTCGATGATGCTGATGTGATGGTCGGGTCCCTCGGCCCCCAGTCTTTTATGCGGAATGCCCTGCCGGGAGGTTTTTCGGGCGCGGGCCTTCAATTGATTTTCGCTTGGCTTGGTTTCCAACTACTTTCCAGCACTCTTTGGGCATTTCATCTCAAGCAACTGGCGGGATGGAGCGGCCTTCCAAGCTACTGGGGTGAACAACTGACTGCCCGAGATGTTTGGGAAATTGCCGTGAATGGCAACTTGGCGGAACACCCTGTGGGTTTCTGGACCTCTATTGCTGCACTTGGTTTTCTGAGTTGGGCGATGTGGGCTGGCTGGAAAATACAAGCGGGAGCCGCCCAGCAGAAGCTAGGTTTTGCCCCCTGGATACTCGGTCTGCTGGACGCCTGCGTGGTGGGCCTTTTGCCCATTCTGTTGGTGGAAAGTTCCCTGATCTGGGCACTCCAAAAAATGGCCAGTACCGGCATCCAGGGCTTGGGCTGGATTAATCTTGTGGGCGGTGCGTTGGTCCGCCTGACTGCGGTTTCAGCCTTTTTGCTGCAGTGGTGGTTGTGCCGCCTAAATCGCGCCGCTGCCCCTGGTTGGAATCTGGGCTCCTGGGGTGCCTTGGGTCGGCATCTGGGGCGAAGCTTCTTGCGTCTATGGGTGCACCCAGTTGATTGGGGTCTGCTTCTTCTTGGCGGCGTGGTTGTGCGCTTTGGTCTACATGCCATGGTCTTAGCCTTGGCTTGGCGCTGGGGCGGTGGAACACCGGCACGGGTTTGGGCATTTTTGATCTTGGAGGCTTTGGTCACGATCATCGCGGCCTGGTTGATGGGCTGGATGCTGCGCGTGGTGGCAGGGTTCTGGGCCCACGATGCCCGATTGAGGTATGAAATTCAAAACCTCCAACGGCGTGTGGTTAGAGCACCGGGCGTGGCACGCGCAGAAGCGCGCAATGAAGCACCCGCAGAAGGGTGAGGAGATAAAAGTGAAGGTATTTCTGACGGTTCTTTTTTCGCTGGGTCTTGGACTCACGGCCCAGACTCATCCCAAACTCGAGCGGGCCCAACCCATTCCGGTGACCGATGCCATTGCGGAAGATCCTGCCGTGGCCAAAGTCATCGCGCCGCTTTCTCTAGAATTGAAAGCCAGCTTCGGCAAAGAATTAGTCCAGTGCCCAACGGGTCTCATGCGCGGCAAGTTCGGAGAGGAGAATCTGCTGGGGTATTGGGTGGCCGATCTGATGCGGGAACGCGCTCAACAAGTTGTTGGTGCACCGGTTCGATTCGCCATCACCAATGCCGGTGGCTTGCGGGGCAATATCCGACCTGGAGTCGTGAAGATCGCCGATATCTATGAAGTTATGCCCTTCGACAATGAACTGGTGGTGGCCGAATATACCGGCGCCGAGATCATCCAGATCGTAAAAGATGCCATTCGGCGCCGAGCCGGTGAACCTTGTTCCGGTGTTTCTGCCAAAGTCTTGGGCACTCCCGAGAAACCGGAATTCTCCATCACCTGGAGCGATGGCACCGCCATTGTTCCCACCGAAACATTCAAGGTTGCGCTTTCGGATTACCTGCTCTCGAGCGGGGATAACATTTCCGCCTTGCGGAGCGGTCGGCGCCCCATCACCACGGGGGTTCCCTTGCGGGATCTACTGCTGGATGCCTGCACGAAGTTGGGTGAATCGAAAACCCCACTTCAAGCGCCCAGCGCGCAGCGTTATGAATTTGCACCGGGGATCTACCAGGCTCTCCGTGACAAGAAAATCGTCTGGTAGGAGCCATCATGGAGCGTCGCAATTTCATCGCCACTCTGGGTGCCGCCACTGCGGTATCCGGTCTTAACCTTCGCGCCGAAACTAACCCGAAAACTGCCCAGGGGAATACGGTTCGGCTGACCCTTTTGCACACTAACGATACTCATTCCCGCATCGAACCCTTCGGCCCTGGAAATGGTGCGGTTTCAGGCAAGGGCGGCATGGCTCGTCGGGCCACGCTGGTCAAGGAGCTGCGCAGTCAGCTTGGCAATGTGCTGCTGCTGGATGCCGGCGACGTCTTCCAGGGCACTCCCTTTTTCAATCAGTACAAGGGGGCGTTGGATTATCAGCTGATGTCTATGGTCGGTTATGACGCGGCCACGCTGGGGAATCACGATTTTGATAACGGGGTCGAGGTTCTTCTCAAGGCCATGAACGAAGCCAAGTTTCCCTTCGTAAACTGCAACTTCGATATGAAAGGGGCTCCGGCCCTGGCCAAACGGGTAAAGCCCTGGCTCGTGAAGAAGTTTCCAGGCCTGAAGGTGGGCATTACCGGCGTTTGCGTGGATTTCCAAGGCCTCGTGGCCCCCAAGAACCACGAAGGCGTGACGTGGTTGGATCCCATCGAAAGCCTAAAGCCCGTGATCAAGCATCTGCGTGAGCGGGAGAAGGTTGACATGGTGGTCCTGTTGTCCCATCTCGGTTACGACATGAAGGGCAGCGCCATGGATGATCGAACCCTGGCCGCTAGGTTGCCGGGCATCGACGTGATCATTGGGGGCCACAGTCACACCTTCTTGGATGCGCCCGTCAGCATCAAGAACTCCGGAGGCGAAACCTTGGTCTTCCAGGTGGGTTTTGGTGGCGTCAATTTGGGTCGCATGGATTTCACCCTGGCCAAGGGAGCCGTAAAGGCCGCCAGCGGCGGAGCCCTGCCGGTTCAATAGGGCCGCAGCGACTGGTTGCAGCGAATACCCATTTCCGAGCTACCTTGCCAGGGGCGCCACTCGACACAAGTCGGTTGGGTTTCTTGGCAGCGTGGCCGGAAGGGACAACCTGCTGGACGGCGGCCAGGGGCATCCAGGAACCCACCCTCGGTCGAAGGCTCTCCTTGGCTAGCTTCGCGCAAACGGCGAGTGTAGGGATGGCGAGGGGATTCCAGCACTTCACCACAAGGACCGGCTTCCAGAACCTTCCCGCCGTATAGCACCAATACTCGGTCGGTTACGGCCGCAGCCACGTTCAGATCGTGCGTGATCCAAAGCCAGCCGAGCCCTCCTTCGCGGTGAAGGGCATTCATCAGGCTCAGGAATTCCTGTTGAAGCTCTGGATCCAGGGCCGAGGTGGGTTCGTCCAAGACTAGGAGTTCAGGGTTCCAGGCAAGGGTCATGGCCAATACCACCCGTTGGCGTTGCCCGCCACTGATCTCCAAGGGAAAGCGGCGCAGGAAGTTGGAGTCCGTGGGGAGATGCAGGTGTTCGAGCAGAGGTCGCATTTGTTCGAGAACCTTCTGGCGGCTCTCCGGTGGATGAACCCAAGGCCGCAGCACCAGATGGTCTTGAATCTGCACCAGGGGATTCAGGGCCATCAGGGGATCTTGAGGAACCCACGCTATCCGTCGCTGGCGGAGCGTTTGCCGGGCTTGGCTTGGTTGGTCCATGCGACACCCAAAGGCTTCCACGCAGCCTCTTGCCAAGTGGACGCCCGGCGGCAGCATCCCCATGATCGCCTGGGCCAAAAGGCTCTTCCCCGATCCGGATTCGCCCACCAAAGCCACCCGAGCCCCCGGCTCCAGGCTCAGATTTAAGGGCCCCAGCAAAGAAACCTTGTCGTGGCGACAAAGTTCCAGATTGTGGATTAGAAGGGACATTTGGTCCGGATTCTAACAGCCATGGGAACTCAAAAGGCTTCTCTTGACGGGGCCGGTACCGGGAGTACCCTCTTTCCCAGATCGAGGCACGCACCGTCGCCGCGACTCATTCAGGAGGATGCATGGACTTTTTGAAGCCTGACGTCCAGGAACGCCTTTCGAAGGAACACTTCGAGTTCCGGAAGCTCTTGGAAGAGCACGTGGCTGCGGACCAACGGTTGCAGTGCCTAGTCAACAAGGTTCGAC
>JAUYES010000544.1 GCA_030691225.1 Holophaga sp.
GGATGCCGTCACGGGTATCCCCAACCGTGAAAAATTTGATGAGGCACTGGATTCCGAATGGCGTCGCAATGCCCGTAATCGCACCCCCATTTCCTTGGTTTTGATGGAAATCGATCACTATCAGGATTTTTGCGAACAACACGGAATTCAGGCTGGGAATGAAGCGCTGCAGCGCATGATCGGGGCCTTGACCGGTGGAATTCAGAGGGCTGGTGACGTGGTGGGGCGATTTAGCGAAGGGGTCTTCGCCTGTGCCCTCCCTGAAACCGACACCCTGGGTGCGGTATCCGTGGGAGAAAGAATCCGCGCCGAAGTCAACTCCATGGCCATTCCCCACGGAAGCTCCAACGCTGCCCCTTATGTCACTCTCAGCCTGGGTGTCGCCAGCTTAGTGCCCGGCCGCAACGACCTGCTGGAAGACCTCGTTGATTCTGGGGAGCAAGCTCTGGAAAGCGCCCGAAAGCGGGGCGGGAACCAAGTCGTTTTCGGATAGGCCCTACAGAGGCCGCCGCCCCTCTAAAGCGCGATCCAGAGTCAGGTCATCGGCGTATTCCAGGTCAGAGCCAATGGGCAGGCCCAGACCGATGCGGGTTATTTTAAGCCCCAAGGGCTCCAGAATTCTCGCCAGCCAACTGGCCGTGGCTTCACCATCCAGGGTTGGGTTGGTAGCCAAGACGATTTCCCGGATGCTGCCATCCTCAAGACGCTTGAGTAATTCCCGGATCTTGAGTTGGTCCGGGCCAACCCCTCGTAGAGGCGCAATCAGCCCCCCCAGCACGTGGTAGCGCCCCCGGAAATGCCCACTCCGCTCGAAGGTCAGCACGTTGCTGGCCTCCGCCACTACAACCAAAACGCCAGTCTCTCGTTGCGGGTCCAAGCACACCGGACACACCGGGCGATCCGTAAAGGATCCGCATTCCTGGCAAAATCCCACCTTGTGAGCCGCCTGGTTCAACAATTCCCCCAAGTGTTCCATGGCCTGGGGGCCTTCTTTTAATAGGTGCAGGGCCATGCGCTGCGCTGATTTAGAGCCCACCCCTGGCAGTTTCTGAAGGGCATCGACCACGGCTTCCAGAGGGGCGGGAAGTTTCACAGTTTCAAGCCGGGGATGTTCAAGCCACCCGTCATGCCACCGGTGATCTGCGCCATGGCGTCTTCGGCCTTCTTTTGGGCATCCTTGAAGGCAGCCATGATCAAATCTTCCAGCATGCTGGGATCCTCAGGATCCATGGCCTCCTTGGCAATGGAAATGGAAACCAGTTCCTTGGCGCCGTTGACCGTAACAGTCACCATGGCGCCGCCAGCAGTGCCTTCAGCACGAAGATGTTGCTGTGCATCCGTCATTTTCTGCTGCATGGCCTGGGCCTGTTTCATCAGAAAGCGCATGTCCATGGGAATCTCCTAAGGTTAAGAATGGGTATCGAGAAGGGGCAAGTGTAGGCGCCGTAGTCGCTTCGAAACGAACAGTAATAGGAAATACCCAACGGGCAAAGCCAATAGGGAAAGCACGCTACCACCCAACAAATAGGGTGCCAGGATGGGTTTCATCATCCGATACATGGCTTCAAAACCATCCCGGGTTGCGAAACTCTGCCAACCGATCTCCCGCCAATGAATGCT
>JAUYES010000557.1 GCA_030691225.1 Holophaga sp.
AGGTGAATGCCCTGTGCTAGGCGGCCACGAGTGGCTGGCCCTGAATCCCACCCTTACGCCGGAGGGCCTGGATGCTGCGTGGTTTACGAAAGGCCCCAAGAAAGTTCGCAGCGGCTTCTACACCGTGCCCTTTGAATCCCAAGGACGCCCCTGTCTCTTGGTGAACGGGTTCTACCCGAATCAGGCCCACCATTTCACCGCACCCGGCCAGCGCGTGGTGCTGATGATGCTCCATTCGGATCTGCCCTGGCGCGTGCTGCGGCGGGAAATGCTGGGTGACACCTATCCCGACAAGGCCCAGCCGGGCTCCATCCGACGCAACCTGCTGGCGCAAAAGGATGCGCTGGGGCTCGCGCGGGTGGATATCACCAGCAACTTCGTTCACCTTTCCGCCGGCCCCTTCGAAGGCGCGGGCGAACTGGTTAACTTTTTCCGAGGCCTCCAAAGCGCCTCCTTCCGCCTGGAAGACAGCCGCATGGAGACCTTCTGGAAGGAGGCTGGCTTGGAGCCCGCACGACTCCTGCCGCTCCTGGAAGGAGAACCCTGGATGCCTCGCGGCGCGACCCAGGATCTATTTGGGGCCACCGAAGAACTGGACGCCCGATCCGCGGCCTTTTACGTGGCTCAGCGAGAAAAACCGATTGGCGAACGAAGGGATTAGCCACAAAGAACACAAAGAAGCACAAAGGCACAAAACTCAAGCGGGGTGATCGCGATCCGGAACTCCAATCCATTTGCCATTGTTTTTGTGCTTTTTGTGTTCTCTGTGGCCAAAGTTTTTTTGGGCAAGCTACTTGCCCTGACAGAGGCCATCCCGTCGCCGGAGAAGCTATTCCCGCCGATTCTTGAGTGCGGGCCAATCCCCAAAGGCCAGCATGAGGATCAGGATGATTCCCCCTATCCCGGGAATCAAAAGCAGCAGGGACATGGCACCGCTGTAGCCTGCCTTGGAACAAATCCTCCACCAGCAATAAATCGCGAAGGCGAAGATGGCCAGGGCTAGGATGCCGATCATCAGAATGGCAAAACAGCCAAGCCCCATCATTCCTGCGGCCAGGGCCTCCTGATCGTGCGCCTGGGTCAGGGCAAAGCTTACGGAAAGGTTCAGCATCGCGAGCTCCTGCGGCTTGGGTTGCCCCATCTTCCATGGCGCCAATGCCCCCGTCCAGCGCTATGAGTAATTCCAATCGAAGAATCAAAGAGATTTCCCGATTCCACCGCAAAATCGAGTTGAAGGAATCCTGGAACCTGTCAGGATTAGTCCAATGGTTGATTGGGTCGAATTGGACTATGCCAAAGAAATGACGGAGCCCTCCGGCGGCCCCGTCTATTTGCGCATCGTGGCCCTGATCCGCCGCCTGATCACCAATGGCCAGCTGCATGAAGGGGATACGCTCCCCACGGAGCGGGATCTGGCGCAACGAATGGGCCTCAGCCGAGGCACCGTGAGCCTGGCTTATGCCGAGCTGAAGCGCGAAGGCATCATCACCGCCACCCCCGGACGTGGCTCCCGCATAGCCACCGATCAAAACGTGAGCAGCGTCAGTCGCAAGGAACAGGCGATCCGAGTGCTTTCGAATGCCTTGGAACGCTTAGAAGCCCTGGGCTTCAACCAGCGGGAAGTGGAAGCCTTCCTGCATCTGATCCAACTCGGCCGGGAAGGCCGGGAGCTCAAGGTGCGAGCTGCCCTGGTGGATTGCAACCCCGAGGCCCTGCTTCTACTCAACCGCCAGTTGCTGTCCGTGTCCCATTTGAGTTTGGTGCCCTTCCTCTTAGAGGATTTCCAGCGGCAAGAACGCAGCGAATTGGACGGCTTCGACCTGGTGCTCACCACAGAGAGGCATACACCCCAGGTCATGGGCCATCTGGCGCGATTGGCATTCCCACTCGAACGGATGCTTTCGGTGGCGGTACTGCCCACACGCGAAACCCTAATCGCCTTGGCTCGCCTGCCGGAACACACACCCATCGTGGTGCAATCCTGCAGCCTGCGCTTTGCCGAGATCATCCAACAGCACCTGACCAGCTTGGGGCATAGCGATGTGCTGGTGAATCCATCCCACCCCCAAACGACCGCCCATCGGCTGGTGGTACCCGCAGGCACGGTCCAAGTTGAGGGTTCGGATCCAATTTTTTTCGATTACCAAGTCGACCGGGGCTCTTTGCTCCGCGTCGAAGAATCCGTCACCGCCCTTCTCCTGCAAAAAGGCGAAGGGTTAATGGGCACTCACTGAGCGCCCCCCAAGACTGCCACTAGCCTCGGAGCCTTCAACATGGATCAACCCACCATCATCCTGGGAGTCATCGGTTCGGACTGCCATGCCGTCGGCAACAAGATCTTGGAAAAGGTCTTCACCCTGCACGGCTTCAACGTCGTCAACCTCGGTGTCATGGTCCCCCAGGACGAATTCATCGACGCCGCCCTCGAGACCAACGCCAAGGCCATTCTCGTGTCTAGCCTCTATGGCCAGGGCGAACTGGACTGCGAAGGCCTGCGTGGACGCTGCATCGAGCGCGGCCTGGAAAACATCGTCCTCCACGTGGGCGGCAACCTCGTCATCGGTAAGCAAGCCTTCACCGAGACCGAGGCCCGCTTCAAGGAGATGGGTTTCGACCGCGTTTATGGCCCCGACACCAATCTCGAAAAGGCCGCCGAAGAACTTCGCCAGGACATCGCCGCGAGGGCCTGATGACGCGCCTGCTCTCCATCGATATCGGGTCCACCTACACCAAGGGTGCCCTATTCCAGCTTTCGGATGGAGAGCTGTCGGTGGTGGCGTACGCCAAAACCGCCACCACGACCTCGCACTTGAAGGAAGGTTTCGATCAGGTGCGGGGCACGTTGGATCCGGACCGCACGGCACCGGTGGCCTTTTCATCCTCCGCGCGAGGCGGTTTGGCCATTGCAGCCATTGGGCTGGTGCCCGACCTCACGTTGAAAATTGCCAAGCAGGCGGCGCTGTCGGCGGGTGGCAAGGTCGTGTCGGTGCATGCCTACAAGCTGGGTAAGGATCAGCGGGATGAGCTCGTGGCATTGAAGCCCGATATTCTCCTCCTCGCCGGTGGCACCGATGGCGGCAACGAGAGCTTCGTCCGCTTTAATGCCACGCAACTCGCCAAGCTCCCTGCCCGCATGGTGGGCCAGGAATTACCAACCGTCATCTATGCGGGCAACGCCATCATCCGCGAGGACGTGGCCGAAGAACTGCGCGCAGCGGGCTTCGAGGTGGCCATTGCCTCGAACCTGATGCCCCAGATGGAGCAGGTGGAGCCCGATAGCGCCCGCGAGCAAATCCGCGAAGTCTTTCTCCGCAAGATCGTGCACGGCAAAGGACTGGATGAAATCGTAGCCGAAGTCGGCAGCGAACCATTGCCCACGCCCCTGGCGGTGCTGAATCTGACCGAGGCCTTGCGGAACGATGTGCCAGCCTTTGGCGATTTCATCCTCATCGATATGGGCGGCGCCACTACGGACGTCTATTCCGCCGGAGAAACCATCGAACAGGAATTGCGCGTGATGCTCCGCGGCGTGCGCGATCCCGAAGTGAAGCGCAGCGTTGAAGGCGATCTGGGCATGCGCGTTTCGGCAGGCGTTGCCGCCCACACGGCCCAGGCCTACCTCCGCCAGGCCTTGGGTGCCGAACGCCACGTCGCCTTCGAGGCCTACATGACTCGCCTGGCCTCGGCGCCGGAGTACCTTCCCCAAGCTGGCAACGAAGAGGATGCCTTCGACCGGGCGCTGGCCTCGGCCTGCATCCATCACGCCATCCTGCGTCACGCGGGCACGTGGAAACGGGTCTTCACCGCCGCCGGAGAAACCTTCCTGCAATACGGCAAGGATCTGCGCCAGGTGCGCAAGGTCATCGGATCGGGCGGCTATCTGAGTGCCATCGCCGATTTCACGCCGGCGGAAGCGATCCTTCCTACGGATGCCCAACGCTCTGAAATCATCCACCTCATCCCCGAACGTTTCACTTACTACCGCGACAACGGCTACCTGCTGCCATTGCTAGGCAATCTCGTTGGCAATTGGCGCAAACCCGCCGTGGCCTGCGCGGTGGCCTGCCTGCGCGAAGAAGGCGAAACCTGCTTGCGTGTTCCTGAGATCACTTCCACCGTTTCAAACCAATCAAACCATTGCTAGTCAAGGAGCCACCCGTGGTAGCCATCCAAAACAAGAAACTCGATCTGGACGTTTTCCAGGCGGAACAGCAGCAGGTGCGCACCGCGTGGCCCACGGGTGCGGAGGTGGATTTCGATGCTGCCATCGCCTACCACCAGAGCATCCCCGCCGAGAAGCGCTTCTCCGATGTGCTGGCCAAGGCCGACTTGGAAGGCAAGACCCTGATTCAGCCCCGCGCGGGTGTGGCGCTGGTCGATGAACACATCGATCTGCTCCAGGCCCTTTCCGCCGAAGCGGATCTGCTGCCCTCCACCATCGATGCCTACACGCGACAGAATCAATATAGCGAAGCTCAAAAGGGCATCGATCGTTCGCTGGAAGCGGGCCGCTCGCTGCTCAATGGTTTCCCCGCCGTGAACCACGGCCTGGTAGGCTGCCGCCGCGTAGTGGAAGGTGTCTCCAAACCCATCCAAGTGCGCCACGGAACGCCCGATGCGCGCCTGCTTACCGAGATCACCCTGGCGGCGGGCTTCACGTCCTACGAGGGCGGCGGCATTTCCTACAACATTCCCTACGCCAAGAAGATCGGCCTGGAAGCCACCATTCGCCATTGGCAGTATGTCGACCGGCTCGTGGGCCTCTACCAGGAGCGCGGCATCACCATCAACCGCGAGCCCTTCGGCCCCCTCACCGGTTCACTCGTGCCGCCCTTCATCTCGCACTCCGTCGCCATTCTCGAAGGCCTGCTGGCCCTGGAACAGGGCGTAAAGTGCCTGACCCTGGGCTACGGTCAGTTGGGCAATCTGGTGCAGGATGTGGCGGCCATCGCCTCCCTGCGCGAATTGGCCGACGAATACTTCCAGGCCGCCGGCTTCACGGGCTACCGTCTCACCACCGTGCTCCATCAATGGATGGGCGGCTTCCCCGAAGATGAAAGCAAGGCCTTCGGCGTCATCGCCTGGGGCACGGCCGTGGCCGCCATGGCCAAGGCCACCAAGGTCATCGTCAAGACGCCCCACGAGGCCTCAGGCATTCCCACCAAGGAAGCCAACTTGCAGGGCCTGCGCGCCACGCGCCAGATGGTGAACATGCTGCAGGATCAGACCGCCATTCCCTTCGCCGAAGTGCAAATCGAGAAGGAACTGATCAAGCAGGAAGTCCGCACCGTGCTCAATCGTGTGCTGGAAATGGGCGATGGCGACGCCGCCATCGGCGCCGTGCGTGCCTTCGAGGCCGGGGTGCTGGATGTGCCCTTCGCACCTTCCATCCATAACGC
>JAUYES010000559.1 GCA_030691225.1 Holophaga sp.
CTTCACCATCTTCTTTCACGAACCGAACGGCTGGAAGCGCTTCTACTCAGATTGGGCAGCCCTGCCTGAAACACACGGTATTTCTGGCATATCCCGGACCAAGTCACGTCTGGCACAAAACACAGATATTCAAAGGGGGCGACCGTGGTCGCCCCCCTTGGTTTTTAACCTGTGTTGCCTACTTCAACCCGCGCTTCACAAGCAGGGGTTCGACCTTGGGATCCCGGCCGCGGAATTTGCGGTAGAGATCTCCGGCGTCGGCGGTGCCGCCCTTTTCCAGCACTTCCTTGCGGAAGGCGGCGGCGGTGGCGGGGTCGAAGAGGTTCTTCTTCTCGACAAAGGCGGCGAAGGCATCGCTATCCAGCACGGCGCTCCAGATGTAGGCGTAATAGCCTGCGCTATAGCCGCCGGCCCAGATGTGATTGAAGTAGGGTGTGCGGTAGCGGCTGGGGATCTCGGCGAGGAGGCCGAGCTTGTCGAAGGTGGCCTTTTCGAAGGCCATGGCCTCGGGTTCCTTGGGTTCGGTCTGGGTGTGCCAGGCCATATCCAGCAGGGCGGCGCCCAGGTATTCCACGGTGATGAAACCCTGGCCATAGGTCCCGGCCTTCTGCATCTTCTGGATCAGGCTGTCGGGGATAACTTCTCCGGTCTTGTAATGCTTGGCGTAGAGCTTCAGCACTTCGGGCTCCATGGCCCAGTTCTCCATGATCTGGCTAGGCAGTTCCACGAAGTCCCGGGGCGTGCCCGCCAACCCGCGGTACTGGCCCGCGTAGAAAAAGCCGTGCAAGGCGTGGCCGAATTCGTGAAAGAGGGTGGTCACTTCATCCGGCGTGAGCAGGGCGGGCTTATCGCCCGTGGGGCGGGTGAAGTTGCACACATTGGTGACGATGGGGCGAATCGTGCTATCGCCGGAACGCAAGCGGCCGCACCAGGCGCCGCCACGCTTGCCGGGCCGGGGATGGTAATCCACATAGAAGGTGCCCACGGGGCGGCCGTCCTTTTCCTTGACCTCGAAAACCTTCACCTCGTCGTTGTAGGTGGGCATGCCCTTGAGTTCGGTAAAGGTAATGCCATAGAGTTTCTGGGCCACCAGGAAGGCGCCGTCGCGCACTTGATCGATGGGGAAGTAGGGCTTCATCACTTCTTCGTCTAGATCGAAGCGGGCCTTGCGGACCTTCTCTTCGTAGTAGCGCCAATCCCAGGATTGGAGTTTCTCGCCGGGCAGATCCTTTTCGAGAAGGGCCTGCAACTCGGTGCGGTCTTTTTTGGCCACTTCCAGGGCGGGCTGCCAGAGCTGATCGAGCAGGCCGTAAACGCCCTTGGGATTCTTGGCCATGTTCTCGTCGAGGATGAAATCGGCCCAGGTGGGAAAGCCCAGCAGCTTGGCCTTTTCGGCGCGCAGGGCGGCGATGCGGCTGGCGATGGCACGGGTGTCCTGCTCGCCACCGTTGCAGCGCTCGGTGTAGGCCGTGAGCATCTGGCGACGCAATTCGCGGTTATCGGAATACTGGAGGAAGGGCCAGATGCTGGGGCCGTCGAGATTGAAGAGCCACTGGCCTTCTTTCCCGGCTTTCTTGGCGGCCAGGGCGGCGGCGCTGCGGGCACCTTCAGGCAGACCGGCCAGGTCCGCGGGCTTTTCAATTACAAGCTGATAGTCCTTGGTCGCCTTCAGCATCTTGTCGCCAAACTGCACGCTGATCTTGGAAAGCTCGGTGTTGATGGCACGCATACGGGTCTTCTGCGCGGCGCCGAGATTGGCTCCGGCCCGCACAAAGCCCTTGTAGCGATCCTCGAGCAAGCGCAGTTGCTGGGGGTTCAGTTTCTCGGTGGCGCGGCCTTCCCAAACGGCCTTCACGCGCAGCCAGAGCTGTTCGTTGAAGTTGATATCGTCGTAGTGGGCCGAACGCAGGGGCGCCAACTCACGGCTGATGGCCTGGAGCTTGGGATTGGTTTCCGCACCTGAGAGGTGGCCAAAGACCGCACCCACGGGATCCGAAAAGCGACCGGAATTCTCCATAGCTTCGATGGTGTTTTTGAAGGTGGGCTTGGCCTTGGATTCGGCGATGGCCTTGATTTCGGCCCGATGCCGCGCCATGCCTTCGATAAACGCAGGCATGAAGTGCTCTTCCTTGATCTGAGCAAAGGGCGGCGCACCAAAGGGGGTTTTCCAGGTCTGGAAAAACGGATTGGTGGCCTGGGTGTGATCGGGGCTTCCGGCCAGCATGGGCACGGTAAGCAGGGCGCCTAGAAGGGTGGTTGGCTTCATTGAGTCCTCGCTTTCAGAAGGGGGCATTAGGTTTGGTTCCGACAGTTGAAGTGGACTAACGAAAAAGCGAAATGATTACAAGGCAGCGCTACTGCAACCCCAAAAGATTCACCCGGAAAAAAGAGCCGGGGATGTTCGCAAGAGGCCACCTCGCGGGAGGTGGACCTTCCATCATATTGCGATGCTAGCCTCGGTTCCATTCAATAACGCGAGAAGCCTCCCGGATGAGAGGCTTCTCGCGTTATTGACAGGGGAAAAAGGAAACTACTTCAGCCCACGCTTATCGATCAGCGCTTCCACCTTGGGATCGCGGCCGCGGAATTCTCGGTAGATGGCGGCGGGATCTTCACTGCCGACCTTGGAGAGGAGCTTGCGGAAGGCCTTGGCAGTTTGGGGGTCGAAGAGGTTGCCCTTGTCTTTGAAGGCCTGGAAGGCATCGCTATCGAGCACTTCGGACCAGGTGTAGCTGTAGTAGCCGGCGGAATATTCATCGGCGGAATGCGAGAAGTAGGGCGTGCGGTAGCGCGGGAGGATTTCCGCCATCAGGCCCCACTTTTCCATTCTGGATTTTTCGAAGGACGTGGCATCCAGCACCTTGGCATCGCTCAGCGTGTGCCAATCCATATCCAACAGCGAGGCGGCGAGCTTCTCGGTCCAGGCAAAACCGATGTTGAAGTTGCCGGCCTTCTTCAGCTTCTGCACCAGGGCTTCGGGGATGACTTCGCCGGTCTTGTAGTGCTTGGCGTAGAGCTTCAGCATCTCGGGCTCGAAGACCCAGTTCTCCATGATCTGGCTGGGCAGTTCCACAAAGTCCTGAGCCACATTGCCGCTGCCCCGGAACCGGCAGTTGGAGAGCATGAAGTGCATGGCATGACCGAATTCGTGGAACAGCGTTTCGGCTTCATCCGGTGTGAGCAGCGCGGGAGCATCCCCGGCTGGCCGAGAGTAGTTGCTCACGTTGTAGATAACGGGGGTGATGAATTTGCCGTTCTGAATCCACTGTTCCTTAAGGGTGGACATCCACGCGCCGCCTCGCTTGCCGGGCCGGGGGTGGAAATCCATGTAGAGGATGCCGATGTGTTTCCCGTCCTTTTCCTTAACCTCGAAGGCCTGCACTTCGGGGTTGTAGATGGGTAGATCCTTGCGCTCCGTGAAGGTGATACCAAAGAGCTTGCTGGCTAGGGTGAAGGCCCCGGTGCGCACGCCCTCCAGCGGGAAATAGGGCTTCATGGCTTCTTCGTCCAGATCGTATTTGGCCTTCTTGACCTTCTCGGAATAGAAGCGCCAATCCCAGGGTTCCAATTTAAAGCCACCCTTTTCGGCATCGATCATGGCCTGAAGCTCCGCAGCTTCCTGCTTGGCCACTTTGAGGGAGGGCACCCAGAGTTGCTCCATGAGTTTGTAGGCGTTCTCGGGTGTCTTAGCCATGTTTTCAGCCAAAACAAACTCGCCCCAATTCTTGTAGCCCAGCAATTGGGACTTCTCGACTCGGAGGGAGGCCAGCTTGGCGAAGATGGCCTTGTTATCCGTGTCGCCGCCCTTATCGCAGCGGGTGGAGTAGGCGGTCAGAATCTGGCGGCGCAATTCGCGATTTTCGGCGCTTTGCAAAAAGGGCCAGATGCTGGGGGATTTCAGCGTGAACACCCACTTGCCTGCAAGGCCAGCCTGCTTGGCGGCATCGGCAGCGGCGAAGATCTGGCCTTCGGGAAGGCCCGCCAGGTCGGCCTTGGAATCCACCACCAGCTTGTAAGCGTTGGTTTCTTTCAGCAGGTTGTCGCTGAACTTGATCTTGAGGCTGGAGAGCTCGCCATTGATGGCGCGCAGGCGATCCTTCTGAGTTGCGGTGAGGTTCGCCCCGCCCCGCACGAAGCGGCGATAGGTTTTTTCCAGCAAGGTGGATTCTTCGGGGTTGAGCTTCAGGGTGGTGCGGGTTTCGAAGACAACCTTCACGCGCTGAAAGAGCCCCTCGTTCAAATTGATATCGTCCTGATTGGCCGCCATCAAAGGGCCCACCTTGGCCTCGATGACCTGCAGTGCGTCGTTGGTCTCGGCGCCCTTAAGTAGATCGAAGACGTTGTAGACCTTGACCAGCAGCAGCCCAGAATCATCCAATGCCGCCACGGTGTTCTTGAAGGTTGGTTTGGCGGAATTCTTGACGATGGCTTCGATTTCTTTCTTCTGCTGCTTGATGCCTTCCTCCAGGGCGGGCATGAAATGCTCCGTCTTGATCTGAGCGAAGGGCGGCACCGCGAAGGGCGTTTTCCAAGGGGTGAAGAATGGGTTGGCGGCGGGTTTGGCCATGGCGGGGCTCGCAAGGCAGACCAGGGCGGTCGCGGTTAAGGGGAGCAGAAATCGCATGGATGGACTCCAAAAGGAAGGATGTTTCGGTCAAGCCGACTCTGACCATCTTAATGCGAGGTGATGATCTGTGTGGCTGCGGATTGGTGGGCCGCCATGAAGGGTGGGGCTCACGATAGTCTAGGGAAGTTAGGAAATAGTTCGGCAAACATTGAAAAATCATGCGAGACCTGATGCCTTCAGGCAGGCCTTTCAGGATTCCTGCGGCTTGCTGGCCGAACGCAGCAGCATGGTGCCGGTGTAGACAACGACGGTGATGACGACCCAGCGCATGGTGTACAGGGGCAGCTCCTTGATCAGGTACGCGGCGACTAGTACCGCGGGAATACCGCCTAACGTTAGGCCTATGGCCACACGAGGAGCCAGTTTTTGTTCCCGGATAAAGCGCATGCCCCCTACGGGCATCAGGAAAGCACAGGCGGTCATCATGATGGGGAACACAGACTTGGGATTCATGCCGAGGAGGCTAAGCATGATCATGCAGGGAGCAAACAGGCCGATGCCCAAAGTCATCAGGGCCCCGAGCAGCAGGTGACCCATCACGGCTGCTAGCAGTTTCCAGCCCGCAAGGCCGATCTCAACCCCGCCGGAGGGAACCCACTTCATCTGCCCGAGAAACATGAGGCAGGCGGCGCCCAAGAGGGCCGAGCCCATTCCGATTTGAATTCGGCGCTTGGGCCAGTGAGAGACAATGCCCGCCCCCAGCCAGGCACCCAGGGTGGAGGCCAGCACCATCAGGATCATCGTCAGGGCATCGACCGGGATGATTACGGAAAAAATAAAGGATTGCAGAATGGCCGGCAGGCAATGGCCCACATTGAGGGTGCCGGGAATCAGTTGATCGGGCAGCAGCTTGCGGAAACGGAAGGCCGCGGTGGTGGTGGCGAAGGCGCCAATGCCCAGGGTATCGAAGAAGTTGGTGGCAAAGCCCAGGGCTACGTGCTCGGGGGTCGGGACGCTCACGTCCAGGGCGGGATCCTTCGCGCCAGGGAATTCCCCGCGCAACCGCCGGAGAGCCGCGAGCCAATAGCCCGAGAATAGGGCGGTCATTGCCCCAAGGGCCGTGAGCATGATGGGAATAGGCTGGAGGTTCATCTAGGAAGCATACGCAAATTGGTTCGCGGTTTGGGGGCTGATTAATTACCTCATGAGGGTGTTGCGCAAACCCTTTCCGAGCAAAAAGGAGGTGACGACTGTGCGGTTCACCGCCTGCCCTTCCACTGGCACCGCTCGCCCGAGTGGTTCTCCTTCTCTTATCCCTGTGCATCGCTGTTTAGCCCCGGCTTGGTTTTCTTTTGATCTGTG
>JAUYES010000563.1 GCA_030691225.1 Holophaga sp.
GCTACGCTGCTGCATCCACTGCCTGCCGAAGGCACCATCATCGTCGGTGCCGGCATTGGCGCCTTCCTGGCGGGCAATCCTCCCTCGGTCATCAAGGCCGTCATCGCCAATATCGCCAAGCCGTTGAAGGGCAGCAAATACACCAAGGCGGTGTATATGGAATCCCTCATGATGCAGTACGAGGTCTATGTAAACATCAAAAAGGGCGGGCTCTTGGCGCTGGAACAGGATGTTAACGACCCCCACAGCTCCAATATTTTCAAGAAATACAATTCAATGATCCACGACCATCACGCTCTGGATTTCTTCTGTGATTCCATGAAGCTGCTGATCAACGGCAGTGCCAAGATCGACGAAATCGACCAGGTCATGGAAATGGATCTCGACGTTCATCACGCCGAAAGTGTTACCCCCGGCGCCGCCGTAAACACACTGGCCGATTCCATGCCTGCCTTCGGTATCGTGGCCTGCGTCATCGGCGTGGTTATCACCATGGGTTTCCTGGACCAGCCCCCCAATGTCATCGGCGCCAAGGTTGGTGCAGCCCTGGTGGGAACATTCCTGGGCATCCTGGTGGGATACGGTTTCATTTCCCCCTTGGCCAAAAATATGGACCAGGTCGCTGCCACGGAATCCCACTTCTTCAACGCCATGCGCGCGGGCCTAGTCGCCTTCGGCAATGGTGCCGCACCCGTAACCGCCGTGGAATTCGCCCGTCGCAATATTCCATCCACCGAGCGCCCCGGTTCCCAGGAATTAGAGGAAGTCGTTCGCCAGATCAAACCGAGATAGACCATGACCAGCGAAGCCTCCTCCTGCACGATCGCCCCGCAGCTCCTCGAAACCACCGCAGGTGGTTGTCGAGTGGAAGTCGTTCGCCAGATCAAACCGAGATAGCGAGCAGGCATGGCGGACCAGCATCCCGAAGTAAAAATCGTCATCAAGAAGAAAAAGGGCGGGCACGCGGCGGGTCACAGCGGCGGTGCATGGAAGGTGGCTTACGCCGATCTGGTTACGGCCATGATGGCCTTTTTCCTGCTGATGTGGCTGCTCAGCAGCGCCAGTTCGAGCGTTAAAAAATCCCTCGCCATGCATTTCTCCGAGGGCCCTGGATTCTGGGACACCACCGCAGGCAAGGAGATGATCACAGCCCACAACAAGGGAATACTGCCCGGGGGGCGTGGGATGTCACCGACCCCTGGAGATGGTGAACCCGATCCCGATGCCGCCGTGAAAGAGCGCGCCGCCATGGAGGAAACCGCCGCCGCCATCGAGAAGTCCTTCAGGGACGACAAGCTCCTACAAGCCTTCCAAGATCAGATCTCCATGGATTTTACGGATGAGGGCTTGCGCATCCAAGTCCAGGACAAAGCGGCCCAGGTGCTCTTCGATTCCGGAAGCGCCAGGGTGAAGCCCTACACGCTCTCAATTCTCAAGGAGATCGCCCAGGAGCTGGGCAAACTTCCCAACCATGTGGTTATCGGTGGCCATACGGATTCCCAACGGTACGCCAGTCAGGCCTATACCAATTGGGAGTTAAGTTCCGAACGGGCCAACGCCGCTCGACGCGTGCTGGAATCTTCCGGCCTTCGCGGTGACCAAGTGCGCCGCACTACCGGTTATTCAGACACCATTCCCCTGGAAGGCCATGATCCCAAGGATTCTCAAAATCGGCGCATCTCGATTGTGGTACTTTCCAGCGCCACTGAGCTGGCTGAAGTGAGTCGTCAGAAATCCAAGGGAACGAGAACGCCCAAAGCTGCCTCCTGAGTTGTCAAGGAACCTTGGGCGTAAAAGAATCATCCTGATCGGTATGCTCATCGCCCTTGAATTACCGCCCCAAGCCCCAGCGACTTCCAAGCAGCTCTGCGGTCCGCAGACGCGATTGGTTAAAGGGGCCATACCCGGTTCCTCGGCCTTCTCGCTTTCCCGAGTCACCAAACAAGCCCTGCGGGAAATCCCGGGAGCCGTGGTCGTGGTGGAGGAAGATGGCCCGGCCCTCATAAATAAGCTTCCGCCCAGCTTGCGCCTTTCGTTGTGGAATCTCCGCATCTTCTCGGGCCGCGAGGATCCTATTTTTGCTGCCACCCCGTCCATGCCTGTTTGGATGAATCCGAATATCACGACCTCGGGCGGCAACATCGTCCACAAGGTCTACAACCTGGGCGGGGGAAGCTTCTAGATCATTCGCGGCAACAACCGTGCAGCCTGATCACGGGCTAACTTCGCCGCGTCGATGGCGTGCCCCACGGCGCTCTCCGCATCTTGCTGGGAGGTGAGAAGCGCCACGCATTGATCGCGCAACCGAGTGAATTCACCATGCGGGTCTTCCAGGTGGCGCTGGGCTGCCATCTCGAATATTTTTAAAAAACATTGCACGGCGTCGCAAGCCGCACTGACGGCTGGTGCCGGGCTGCGATGATCGGCCTGAAGCGCTAAGGCCGTGGCGAGAAACCGCAGCCCATCTTCAAATCGAGCAAAGGGCTCGCCCCCAGGTCCCGCGCTACCGCGGGTGTCCATCACCCCTTACCTTCCGCGGGCGGCACCGAATATTGACCGGTGAAACAGGCGTAGCAGAAACCCTGGCCGCCGGGATCCTGCATGGCGTTTTCCAGATCTCCGATCGTCAGATACCCCAGGCTATCGGCCCCCACGAATTCGCAGATCTCTTGAATGTTTTTCTGGGCAGCGATGAGCTGATCTCGGGTGGGGGTATCGATGCCATAGAAACAAGAGTGCGTGGTCGGTGGGCTGGAAATGCGGAGATGAATTTCCGCCGCACCAGCCTGCCGAACCATCTGCACGATCTTTCGCGAGGTCGTGCCCCGCACGATGCTGTCATCCACCAACACCACTCGCTTACCACGCAGCAATTCTCGACAAGGGTTGAGTTTCACCTTCACACCAAAAGAACGGATGCTTTGCTTTGGCTCAATGAAGGTGCGGCCCACGTAATGATTGCGCACCAACCCGAAATCGAAGGGAATCCCACTGGCTTCGGCATAGCCCAGCGCCGCATGCACACCGCTATCGGGCACCGGCACGACTAAATCAGCTTCCACGGGGTGGCGCCGGGCGAGGCACCTTCCCATTTCGCGCCGGGTGGCCATGACGCTGCGACTGAAGACAAAGGAATCTGGTCGCGCAAAGTACACATGTTCAAAAACGCAGGGGCGAGGGTCTTCCTTGGGCAGCATGTAGCGGGAGCGCAGTCCCTTGGCATCGATCACGATCATTTCACCCGGCATGACCTCGCGCTGGTACTCCGCGTTCACCAGATCGAAGGCCGTGGTTTCGCTGGAGAACATCCACGAATCGTCCAAGCGCCCCAGAGCCAAGGGTCGGAAGCCGCGAGAATCTCGCGCGGCAATGAAAAGGTCCTCGGCCAGAATCAGGAGCGAGAAAGCACCCTCCGCCTGCTTGAGAGCCTCAACGACAGCATCTTCCAGCGTATCCGCCTTGGCGCGGTTGATGAGGGCGAGGATCACCTCGGAATCAGATGGGCTTGTGAACACCTGGCCTTCGGCAATGAGCTTGGCCCGAATCTGCTCGGTGTTAGTGAGGTTGCCGTTATGGCAAAGCGCCACTTGGCCGAAGCGCCCCTGCACCAGGAAAGGATGGGCCGCACTGGCGACATTGCCACCGGTGGTGGAATAGCGGGTATGGCCGATGGCCGAATCACCCTTGAGTCGATCCAGCACCGATTCCGTGAACACATCTGCCACGTAGCCCAAGCCCTTATGAAGGATCAGATTGCGTCCATCGCGGGTGCAAATTCCTGCGGCTTCCTGTCCTCTATGCTGCAAAGCATAGAGGCCGAGATAGGTCTGGCGAGCGGCCTCGGGTTGCTGAAAGATCCCGAAAACTCCGCATTCGTCCTTGAAAGGCATGGGACCCCCAAAGAGCCATCATAAACTGCCCTCGGAGCAAGCCGTAGTCTTGATCTCTACACCAAGTGCGGCTTCGAACCTATGGTCCACCTGACGCACCCATCTATGCACCCGGAGCCACAATGAAATTTCGCCTACTTCCCCTTATCCTCGCGAGCGGCCTGCTCCAGGCTGACACGTTGTCCGATCTCAAAGGCACCCTCGCACGCCTGAACGGCCAGGAGCCCATCAAGGCCAGCATTGACTACCAGTTCTGGAACAAGCAGGGCGAGGAAAAGAAGCCCGTCATCACGGAAGGCAAGGCGACCACCTTTGTGGAGGATGGACCTCAGGGCTTGAAGATGTCCTGGAGCCGTTCGCTCATCCAGAAGGCGGCCCAGGAAGCTAGAACCAAAGCAAAGGATCCCGATAAAGAAGCCACTACTCGACGCGCCATCGAAGACCTCAAGGCCATCGAGGTGAATGACTATTTCAATGGGGCCGAGGAGCTCTTGAGAAGACTTGAGCAGGGCCAGCTGATTGAAGAGAAAAGCGAAGCATGGCAGGGCAAACCAGCCAAGCTTCTCCTTTTCAAACTCACCCCTAAAATGTCCAAACAGAATCAGAAATACATCAAGAGTTTCGAAGCTTCAGCCAAGGTCTGGATTGGTGCCGATGGTTTACCTTTGGCCGCTGAGACTGAAACCCGCATGAAGGGCCGCGCCCTGCTCGTCATTAGTTTCGAGCAGCAGCAGAAAGAACTCTTTCACTTCACCCGAACCGGCAACCGATTGGTTGTCATCCATCACACTGAGGAAAGCAGCGGCTCCGGGGGCGGCGAGCGTGGGCAATCCAAAAAGGTCATGACGCTGAACGTTAGCTACTGAACGATCTGCTCGACTCCAGTCTCTGAATCTCTAGCAGGCGTGAGCCCCAGGCGCTGAAGTGATCGCAAGAGCTGCGTGCCATCTTCCGAGGGGGCCGCGCCGGGATCGAGGCGGAAACCTTCCAGTTGAATTTCGAGACTGGCTACATCGCCACTGGTAAAGGCACCGCTGAAGTAGCTTAGGGCTAGTAGACCAGGAGCAACCTCGGCGAGATAGGCATAGGCAGCAACGCCTTTGGGGGCAGGTACGTTCCAAATTCGACAGGCCTTTTCACCAAAGCGCACCACGAGGTTTTGCCGCAAGGTCTGTTCCGTGGGCCCCGAGAAATACAGCATTCGCTCGACCCGGGCCAAGATCATCGCCTGAGAAAAAGGCGCGTTCTTGGGCTGTTGAGCCTCGAGGCGCCAAGCTCCCATGCGGGCCTTTTTGACGCGATTCGCGGTGGTAGCCACTGGAGTCGGTATCAGCGAGAACCGTGTCTCAACAATGTTCGGATCGCCCTGAAACCGGATTTTTACTCGGTAATCCAGGCTGCCCATGCTCCGCTCAGAGGCCGTAGCAAAAAACGCGAGGGAAAAGCCCCAGAAACAAATCAATCGAAGGATGGACATATCAAACACTCTCTGGATGCTGCATTGCCGGGGCAAAACGTCCCCCGGTAACGTGCTAATTCTCTGACCAAGTCTATCGCCTCGGTTCTGGGATAAGATCACGACAAGCCTCTTTGCTTCGATCTGGACGGTACCCTTGGTAGCTTCGGCGGCGGTTATGTGCTGCTCCGCCAAGCCTTGGGGGAAATCTGGGGCCAGGAGCCCACTGCCGAAGAGCTTCAGTCCTGCAGCGGGTCTACCGATTGGGAGATCGTCGATGAACTGCACCGCAGGCGCTTCGGAACCCCATTAGCTTCTTCCACCTATGCCGCCTACGATTCGGCCTGCCTAGCGCGCTTCGAGGCCACCTTCCACCCAGAAGGGCGCCAGGCCGTGGTTCACCAAGGTCTGGTTACCGGCATGACACGCTTGCTGGAGGCGGGGCACCGAGTCTGGCTGGTATCGGGCAATACGCCGAAGGTGCTGGATTTCAAGGCTCGCCTGCTGGGTGTGGATCCCCGCATTGCCCGTCTAGGCAGCCTTCCCAACTTAGACCGGGTCGGGCTCATTCGCAGGGCCCTGGAAGGCTGCGCCGGTCCCCATCTCTATGTCGGTGACCGCCCCCACGATCGCGACGCCGCCAAAAAAGCCGGGGTGCCCTTCCTGGGCGTCGGTGATGCCGTGCCCGGGTCACACCCCATTCTCAATCCCGAAGCCGAGGCCGACCACTTGCTGGAAGCGATTGCGAGAATCCAGGGCTAAGGCAAAACTTCGAAGCTATCCAAGAAGGACTTCGCGCGTGGATCGTTCTGCTTGGGTGCTTCCACCTCGGCGCGATGCAAGCGGCCCCGGCGAACCACAATCTGACCCAAAAGGTGCGTGCCTGCGGGGCTCACAGCGTGGTATTTGAAGCCTGGCCCTTTTTCTATGGACAGCTCTTCTCGACCAACCTTGCCAAGTCGCTTGCGCAACCATTTGTCGTAAGTCTCGACAACTTCACTTGGCGTGCTTCCACCCCGAGTTCCTTCGGGAAGATTCCCGACATCCACCTGAAAATTCTGATCCATCCGAATGGCGGGCCTAAAGGAACGGCCATGCCACTCGACGGTTCCATAGGGTGTGGGCTCGGAATAGCGGACACTGATCGGTTCCCCTGGAAAAACGACCGCGATGCCCAGTTGCTTATCCCGAAAAGGCGTGGGCCGGTCTTTTGCACAGCCCACCGAAATCAGTAGTGTTCCAATTAACAGCCAGCCATACCTTTGCGTCATAACTACCCCTTCAGTCTTCCGAATCGGTTGCAGGGATCTTTTGCTCAAGTCTAGCCTTGGCTCCAACATGCCCAGCTTCACCCGCCCGCTGAAACCATGCCTCCGCAGCAATGGCATCCCTGGGCCCAGCGATAGTCCACGTCAGGAGATCGGCCAGTTGAAACATGGCCTCAGGGTGGCCAGCTTCGGCGGCCTTCTGAAACCACTGCTTGGCCGTCACAGGGTCCCTTGGCTTTTCGTGGGTACCCCGCAAATACTCCATGCCGACTCGAAAGCAGGCCTCTACATCGCCGTGCTCGGCAGCGACATCCCGACGCCGAGTCCGCCAGCCATAGCGCATTCGCCTGCGGAGTTGGATGGCCAGGATTCCGATACCAATCAGAATAATTCCCAGAGTTGCAAAGATCGGCTGCCAGAAAGGAGTCGCCAACACCGTGATGCCCCAGACGTAGGCAAACAGGCCAAACAGCGTCAATAACAAAATGCCAAAAACCAATAGCAACCAAGGAAAGGCCTTGGAAGTGGCCAACTCCAGAAAGAAATCCTCCCAGGCCGATCGCAGCGCATGCTTCCAATACTGGCCAACCTTTTTTTCTTCGGTGCGTATTCGCTGCAAGGCACTGCCACGAAGGTCTGGGATCACTTCAGTCTCGGCTAATCGGGCCTGCCATGCGGCGGCTTCCTTGGGGTTCCGTTCCGTTCCCTCGCCATTTTCAAAGGCCGTAGCAAGCCATGCCATGGCAGGAGCAAATCCTCGCCTGGCGCTGTGGAGGTACCACAGGTGTGCTTCTTTAGAATCACGCAAGGCCCCTTCGCCCCACCGAATCATTTCGGCATAGCAAAAGGCGCCTTCGGAATGTCCCTGCTCGGCCGCACGCCGAAAATAATCCCGGGCACTCACCCGGCCTCCCAGGCCAAGCCCCCCTTCGGCCAGGTAAAGCCCATATTCAAAGAGAGCCTCCGCATGATTGCATTTGATGGCCTCTTGAAGAAAAGCCAGGGCCTGATTCGGATAGTTGGAAGCCATGGCCCAGCGGTACCAGGCCTCGCCCGGACGCGACAGCCGTCGAACCAAGAACCGTCGAAATGACAATTCAAGGCCCATGGAGAAACCGCTCAACGAATGATCGGTGCCACCCGAAGACCGCACAGCCCACACGCCATAGAACACTCCAGCAATAACGGCGCAGATCAGCGCCAGCGGCACCAGGAGAAGGCCATTACCGGCTATGACACGCAGAACCACGGCTTGAGCTGCCCAAATCAGCAGCGCCAACCCGACCACTAAGAGCCCGCCGCGCCAGCGCCAAAGTCCTGATTCTTCCATTTACTTAGACCCCAGGCAGGCTCACTTGGGGGCCTCGACGGCACAACCAAGAACTCGGTTCACCACCGCTAGCGCTTCCCGAACACTGAAAGGCTTGGCAAGGAACCCCGCGAGGCCCACAACGTTCATGGCCTCGGTGGCTTCCCGCTGGCTGTAGCCGCTCATGAGCACCACGGGCACTTCCGGTGCTAGCCGATGAATTTCAGAGAAGACCTCATCCCCACCCATGCGAGGCATGGTGAGATCCAACAAAACCATGCTGATGGAAGAGCGATGCCTCACGAAGGCCCCAAAACCATCCACGCCGTCCGCCGCCTCGATGACCTTGTACCCGGCATTTTCCAGGCCCTGGCGAAGGATGGACCGAATGGTCGGTTCGTCATCCACCAACAGAATCAAACTGGGCCCGCCTAAGATCGGTGTGCCTTCATCGTAATCGTCGGCAATCTCAGGCTCTTTTTCGGCGACCGGGAAAAACACCCTAAAGATCGAGCCTTGACCGGGCACGCTTTCGGCAATCAATGCTCCCGAATGCTCCCGAGCAATGCTTTGCACGGAAAGCATTCCCACGCCGCGCCCGGGATGTTTGACGCTAAAAAAGGGATCGTAGATTCCACTCAGAGTGTCCTCGGACATGCCGTTACTCGAGTCTCGCACCTCGAGGTAGACGTATTCACCAAGCAAGGCCGAAGCCTCCGCTGATTCGGTGCCATCCATGTATTTCATGGCTGTGGCGATGGTGATCTCCCCAGGCTTATTGCCAATGGCTTCCATGGCGTTGACCACTAGGTTCAACATGGCGAAGCGAACCTGATTGGGATCGCCATTCACCTTGGGCAAATCATTTTCGAGTTCAAGGATCAGATTCACGTTCTCAGGTACGAGACTCTCAACCAGGGGCAGCCCTTCGCGGATGCTGTCATTGAGCTGGTGGCGAGTGATCTGAACGCGGCCCCGCCCTGCATAGGCGAGCATTTGGCGGCAAAGGGTAGAAGCACGGTCAGTGCCTTCTCCGATCTTGGTGAGTTTGTCCTGAAGATTGGCGGGGTCCTGGGATTCCATTCCCAAATCCACGTAGCCACGAATTCCCATCAGGATGTTGTTCAGATCATGCGCCAAGCGCCGAGCCAGCACGCCAAGGCTCTCGATTTCATGGGCCTGAACCAGGGCCGCCTCGTAGGAACGCTGCTCGGTGATATCGTGAGCCACCGCCAAGATTTCCGAGGCTCGGCCATCGGCATTGCGAGCAAAGATGATCCGGCGACTGCGCAGCCAGCGGTATTCACCCCACTTGTTGCGAATGCGATAGACCTCCTCCTGAGGCGCCTCCCGCCCTTTCCCAAACCTACCCTGTGGTTCAAGGAGCTTCTCCCAGCAATGCACCACGCTGCGGACATCATCGGGATGGACCAACTCCTTAAAGAAGGAAACACCGCCCTGGAGAAATTCTTCCTTGGTGTAACCCAATAGGATTTCCACCGCCTGATTCACATACAAATAGGATTGAGTGTCCACTTTGATGATGGCGTGGATGTCCTGGGAGAGCTCCGCCACCCGTTCGATGTATTCCTCGCCATGCTCCAAGGCCTGGTCGGCAACTCGGCTTTGCCGCGACATTCGATTGAAAAGTACCAATCCCAGGGCACCCATGAGAACAGCTGAAACCGCAAGGAGGGCGTGCGGAGGCTCCTTGGCCGTAAACAACAGCCAACC